>JAAZNO010000692.1 GCA_012798275.1 Chloroflexota bacterium | reverse complement strand
TGATCTTTGACGAGCCGACTGCCGTGCTCACGCCGCAAGAAGTCGAAGGCTTCTTCGAGATGGTACGGACGCTGATTGCGCAGGGCAAATCGGTGATCTTCATCTCGCATAAGCTAAAGGAAGTGCTGGCGCTCTCGAACCAGATTGCGGTGTTGCGGCGCGGCCAGCTGGTAGGCATGGCGGATCCCCATCAGACAGATGAACGCCATCTGGCCTCGTTGATGGTGGGTCGCGAGGTCATCCTCACCGTGCCGAAGGAGCCGGCGCAACCCCAGGAGGTCGTGCTTGCCGTCGAGGGGTTGAAAGTCATGGGTGACCGGGGCGAGATGGCGGTCAAAGGGATCGGTTTTGACATCCGCGCCGGCGAGATTGTGGGCGTTGCGGGCGTGCAGGGCAATGGTCAGACCGAGCTGGTCGAGGCGTTGACCGGCCTGCGCCGGGTGGTAGATGGCGTCATCACCGTCGTGGGAGCGAACGTCACTCACGCGACGCCGCGGCTCATCACCGAAACGGGCACGGCACATATTCCCGAAGATCGTCAGCGGGATGGGTTGGTGTTAGGCTATCCCATCGCTGATAATCTGATCCTGAACACGTATTATCTGCCGCCGGTGGCGAAGGGGCTGGCGCTGCAAGAGCCGGCGATCCGCGAACGCGCGGAGCGGCTGGTGAAGGAATATGATGTGCGCACGCCGAGCATTTTCACGCACGTTGGGAATCTGTCGGGCGGGAATCAGCAGAAAGTGATTGTCGCGCGGGAGTTGAGCCGCGACGTGAAGCTCGTCATCGCCTCGCAACCGACGCGCGGGTTGGACGTCGGCTCGATCGAGTACATTCACTCGCAGCTGGTGCAGAAACGCGATCAGGGCGCCGGCGTGCTGTTGGTCTCGGCGGAACTGGATGAGGTCCTCTCGTTGGCGGATCGCGTCATCGTGATGTTCGACGGGCGGATTATGGGCATTGTCCCCAGTGCCACAGCAACCAAAGAGGAAATCGGGTTGTTGATGGCCGGCGTGCATGCACTTGCACAGGAGGCGGCGGGATGAGTGCGCAACAACCTCAAGCAAAACGCAGCTGGGCGGCGCCGCTAAAAGTCATCGGACGGAGCGTTGCCGTGCCGCTCCTGGCCGTGATCACGGCCTTGCTGATCGGCGCGTTGTTGATCATCATCACCGATACCACCGTCATCACGGCTTTCGGTGAGAGTGTTGGCCAGGGATTCAAGCGCGCGTGGGAAGTGATTTCCGTTGCCTACGGGGCCTTTTTCTTTGGTGCTTTTGGCGATCTGTATCACTTCACGGAAACGTTGCGCATTGCGACGCCCTACATCTTCGCGGGGCTGGCCGTGGCCGTGGGTTTCCAGGGCGGGCTGTTCAACGTCGGCGCCGAAGGGCAATACTTCATCGGCGGCCTGACGTGTGTGTACGTGGGCTACAGCATCACCGGCCTGCCGTGGTTCATCCATTTGCCGCTGGCCTTGTTGGCGGGCGCGGCAGGCGGGGCCATCTGGGCCGGCATCGTGGGGTTGCTCAAGGCGAAGACGGGCGCCCATGAAGTCATCAACACGATCATGATGAACTATATTGCCTATCGCCTGGCGGAGTTCATGCTGGACGTGGGCGGCCCGATGGCGCGACCCGGTTATCGTCCGGTCAGTCCCGAGATCCAGCCGTCGGCGTATCTGCCGCAGTTCTTTCCCTCCCAACCCACCATTCGCTTCAACGTGGGCTTTTTCATCGCGCTGGCCGCGGCGGCGCTCATCTGGTGGTTGCTGTTCAAGACCACGCTGGGATACGAGATTCGCACCGTGGGGCAAAATCCACGGGCGGCGCGGTATGCCGGCATCAGCGTCCCGCGCACGATCTTCATCACGATGGCGCTGAGCGGCGCGTTGGCCGGTCTCGCGGCGCCAATGGACATTCTCGGCGTGATTCACTTCATGCCCAATGCTTTCGCTGCGGGGTACGGCTTTGACGCCATCGCGCTGGCCTTGCTGGGCAACAGCCATCCCGCCGGCGTGGTGGTGGCTTCCTTGCTGTTTGGCGCGCTGCGCGCGGGCGCATCGAACATGCAGGGCGTGGCGAAAATTCCCATTGACATCACCTCGATTCTCCAGGGGTTGATCATCGTCTTTATCGCCGCTCCGGCCATCATCCGGGCACTCTATCGCCTGCGGACGCCGGAAGAGGGCGAAGGGTTGATCACGACCCGGGGTTGGGGTCAGGTGTAGGAGGGAGCGACATGACAACCGATACACTGTTAAAACAGGAATTGCGCCGGGCGCGGACGATGGGGATTGTGTTTCTCGTGTTTGCCGTGGGGATTTTGCTGCTTTTTGTGCCAGGCACGACGGCGGGCCAGCGCACGACGTTCACTTTCCAGGCTTCCCGAGGGGAGGCGCTGGCGTTGCCGCCGTTGACCTTTGCGACGCTCACGGGGTTGTACGTGCTGGCGATCCTCACGGCTTTTTTGGGGGCGTGGCAAATCGCCAGGGGCTTCCGGAATCGCAATCTGGTGTTGGGCATCGTGGCGCTCTTGTTTGTGCTGGCGTTCCTTTCCTGGGCCGCCAGCGACAAATCCATGAACCTGACTGGGATGTTGCAATCCACTTTGTTGCGCGCTATCCCCATCATCCTGGCAGCGCTCAGCGGGGTCATGTGCGAGAAGAGCGGCGTGGTGAACATCGGCATCGAAGGGATGATGCTCTCCGGCGCCTTTCTGGCGGCGCTCCTCGGCAGCCTGACCGGCAGTCAGTGGGGTGGGTTGCTGGCGGCGCTGTTCGGCGGCGGTTTGATGGCGGCGTTGCTGGCGGTCCTGGCGATCAAATACAAGGTGAGCCAGGTGGTGGCGGGCACGGCGATCAACATTTTGGCGACGGGCATTACCAGCTACTTCAGTTCCCGTTACCTGCAGACCAATGCGGCGCTTAACAGCCCGCCCACGTTCAAACCGATCGCCATCCCGCTGCTTTCCAAGATTCCCATCATCGGGCCGACGCTCTTCAATCACACGCTGGTAGTCTATCTCACCCTGATTCTCGTGGTGGTGATCCATGTGATGCTTAACTACACACGCTGGGGCCTGCGCGTGCGTGCGGTCGGCGAACACCCCCGCGCGGCGGATACCCTCGGCATCAATGTGTTCAAGACGCGCTATATCAACGTCATCCTGGGCGGCATGGTCGCTGGTCTGGGCGGCGCCTACCTGGTGCTCAGTTCGGTGGCTCGCTTCGATGAGCTGATGACGGCTGGCAAGGGCTTCATCGGCCTCGCGGCCATGATTTTCGGTAACTGGACTCCCTTTGGCGCGTTGGGAGCGTCGCTCATCTTTGGTTTTGCCGATTCCTTGCAGACGAAACTGGCCATCCTGAGCGTGCCGATTCCTTCGCAGTTCTTGCTGATGGCGCCCTACCTGGTCACGATGATTGTCCTGGCGGGGGTGGTGGGGCAATCGCGCGCTCCAGCCGCCGATGGGCAGCCTTACGAGAAGGAGTGATCTAGCGCGGAGCGTAAGGCGCGTAATGCGTGATGCGTAAAGCGTAATGCGTAATGCGAGAAATCGGGCATTACGCATTACGTTTTTTG
>JAAZNO010000131.1 GCA_012798275.1 Chloroflexota bacterium | reverse complement strand
GGAAACGATCCACGCCAGGGGACACAAGCAACTGCGCCCAAAAACCATTGGGGGCGGTTATTTGTGTTTACCAGAGAGGACAACATGCCGCCCCCTGATCCGTCAACCCGCTGAAGCGCCCCTGGGCCTGACATCCGCTCATCGGCCCATAAGGGCCGCCGCATTCCGAGCGCTTCGCCCCGTCGCCAGATGTCCCTCTGAACAGTTGAACAAGAGGCCTGTTGCTATGAGGTATAATAATGGTATAATGTATGAGTAATCAGTCACCCATCGGCAGCTGATAGGCCCGTGAAAGCTCGCAACGACGTCAGGACAAGTAGCTGCAATCTGTCGGCGACAAACAAACCATGTTAAGCGACGATCTTCTATTCTCTAACATTCTGATCGGAAGTTCAGATGAAGCCTTGGGACGCGCCTTGCGCCCGGTGTTGCAGAACGCGGGGTATACGGTGCAAGTGGCCCGCACAGGAAGCGCCCTCCTCGAAGCCGTGACCGTCTCACCGCCACGGTTGCTCTTGGTAGACACCGGCCTCCCCGATATGGACGTGCTGACCGTGATACGCCACGTCAAGACGCAACGAAAGCAAAATTTTTTCCCCATCATCGCTCTCGCCGAGCCGGGGGTCCTCGATCCTGCGACGCTCATCAACGCGGGCGCCGATGAACTGCTCAACAAGCCCGTGTCTAACACGGCGTTGCTCGTGCGGGTGCGTTCAATGCTGCGCCTGAAAGCCGTCACCGAGGAGCTGCAAGACCTGAATGCCACCCTGGAAGAGAAGGTCATCGAGCGCACCGAGGCGCTGGACAAAGCTCATGCCGCGCTACGCCACACCGAAAAGCTCGGCGCGTTAGGTCGGCTCGCGGCCTCCGTCGCTCATGAGATCAATAATCCCCTCACCGGCATTTCGACGTATCTCTATCTTCTAAAACAGCAATTACCTTCCGACGCCCGCGTTCAGGCGAATATCGAGGTCATCGAACGGCAAGTAGCTGCCATCGCGCACCTGACCAAAAAACTGCAGCGTTTTTCGAAGCCGGCGCAGGAGCAACGTCGGCCCGTCGCGATCAGCCGGGTGGCGGAAGACGTGCTGGCGCTCGTCCGCAAAAACCTGGAACAACACAAGATTGAAGTCACCTACACCTGTGCGCCTGATATTCCCCCGCTGCTGGCGTCCGCCGATCAATTGGGCGAGGTGTTGCTGAATTTGCTGCTCAATGCGCGCGATGCCATGCCTGCCGGCGGCCAGCTCTGCCTCCAAATCACAGAGGATGCGCAAACGGTGTACATCACCGTGCGGGACACCGGGGAGGGGATGTCGCCTGAAGTGCAGGAACACATTTTCGAGCCTTTCTACACCACCAAGGGCGAGCAAGGCACCGGCCTGGGACTGGCCATTTCCTACCGTATCATCCAGGAACATGGCGGCGACATCAGCGTTGCAAGCGCCCCCGGCGCGGGAACCACATTCACCATCCGATTGCCGTTGAACGCTGCCCATACCGTGGGTGAAGGAGCGGAAACGCATGTTTATCAACTGGAAAACCCGTGAGCTCAACCTGAACATCATGTATTACGGCCCGGCATTGAGCGGCAAGACCACCAACCTGGAAAAAATCCATGCCCGGCTCAAGCCGGAAGTCCGCAGCGAGCTGTTCATGCTCAATACGCATGAGGATCGCACCATTTTCTTCGACTTCCTGCAGCTGACGATCGGCGAGCTCTACGGGCTGCGGCCCAAATTTGGGCTCTACACCGTTCCGGGTCAGGTGTATTACACGGCGACGCGCGAAACCGTCTTGACTCGCGCCGATGCCATCGTTTTCGTGGTGGACTCGCAGGCCGCGCGGTTGGAGGACAACCGCGACTCATGGCGGGACATGCGGATCCAATTGCAGCGGCTCAACCGCTCCCTGGCGACGACGCCCCTTGTCATCCAGCTCAATAAGCGGGATCTCCCCTCCGCGCTGCCGATAGCCACCCTGCAGGCAGAGCTGGGGCTTGGCACCTGGCCCTGCATCGAGGCCGCCGCCGTCCGTGAACAGGGCGTGCAGGAGACTCTCCACGCGATCATCCACGCCGAGTTGGCAGACGTGCAGCGCAAACTCGCCGCGGCGCGGGTGGCCCCAGGAGCGTCGGCATGAAGGAAGTGCAATACCTCATCTCTCAATTGGGACAGCAACCCGGCTTTAGCACAGTAGTGCTCACGGACGCCTCAGGGTTGAGCATGGCCACGGCCGGCGATCTGCAAACGGCCCAAGCGCTGGCAGCCATCGTCGCCGAGGTCCTGCGGGTCATTCGCCGGGCCGGCGAACGCCTGGAAATGTCCCCCCTCAGCGAGATGATGTTGCTCTCGCAAGACGCCCGAGAGGGGGTGCTCTACCGGCAATTCGAGGCTGGCGGGCGTTCTCTGGTGTTAGCGATGGTTATCCAGCCCAATTACACCTATTGGCCGGCCACCAGCCAGGTTATCCGCAAAATTCAACAGCTGCTACAGAAATAATTTCCAGGTGATGCCCTCATCAGGCAGGAAGTGACCATGGCGCTTCAAGGCACGTTAGGGGATTTGAGCCTTTCGGATTTGATCCAGCTGCACTGTCAGGCGGGAAGCACAGCGCGACTCACCATCCAGAAAGCGTCTGGCGAGAGTGGCCGGCTCTATTTTGAGGGCGGCGAGATCGTCCACGCCGAAGGCGAAGGCCTTCAGGGCAGCGAGGCCGTCTACGCTCTGCTCACCTGGCAGGAAGGCAGCTTCGAGGTAGACCAGAACACCGCCGCACCTACCCGCACCATTCGGATGCCCTGGTCAGCGGTGTTGATGGAAGGGTTGCGACGGGCTGACGAACGTCGGCGCCATGAAAACAGCTCGAAAAATCAGGAGGGAACAATGGCAGGGGAAAATCGTCGTGAACGTTTGGCGCAGATTTTGAGCCAGTTGGTGGAGTCCTCCGGCGATGTCCGCGGCGCGGCGGTAGTAGGCCGCGATGGGTTGATCATCGCGGCGCATTTGCCGGCGAAAATGGAGCAGGCCCGCGTCGGCGCGGTCGCCGCAGCACTGCTCAGCCTTTCGGGACGGTCTATCGGCCAACTGGAACGGGGTGAATTTCAGCAGACGCTGATTCAGGGCACAGAAGGCAATGTCCTCATCACCGATGCGGGCAAAAACGCCGTGTTCGTGGCCCTCACCGGCAAGGATGTCAATCTTGGCATGGTCTTCCTCGAAGTGCGTGAGGCAGCCGGCGCCGTTGCTGAAATCTTGAGCTGAAAAGGACCCTCCCATGGCCAAAATCATGGATGAAATCAAGCAGATCAGCATGCTCACCGATGAAGATCGCGCCCTGTTGTGCGACATGCGCGGCGTCATAGAACGGCGTGCGCCAGAAATTGTCGCGCTGTTCTACGCGCACTTGCAGCGCTTTCCGCATCTCGACGCCATCCTGAACGCGGAGCCGGGCCGGATCGAACGGCTCAAAGGGCATCTGCAGCAATGGCTGATCACTCTGGCCGACGATACCCATGGCGACGCCTACTACGCGCGGCGTTATCGCATCGGCAAACGTCACGTCGAGGTCGGGCTTGAACCGCGTTACGTCGTCGCGGCGATGGCTTTCTGTCGCGCCCACGCCGCGCGGCTCATCGTCGAGGAGGAGTATGCCGCCGATCCCCAAAAAGAAGCCCGCATCCGCGCGCTGAATCGGATCATGGACATAGATCTCAACATCATGCTCCAATCCTACGACGATCACCGCATCGCTCAATTCCTGGAAGTCACCGGTTTTAGCCGCGAGTTGTTCGACAACTTAATGTCCGGTCTGGGCTAGCGTAGCGGTCGCTGCCGCGGGGGAGGTTCCCCTGGCAGATTCATACGTGTGCCATTTTCCGAGGAGTTGACATGTTCCTGCGGCACACCACCGCAGATTAAAATGTGCGTTGTGAGCCGTGAGTCGTGATCGAAGGCTGCGACAGCTCTCGACTCACGGCTCACTGCTCTCTATTTTCCGAGGAGACGCTCGATGCCAACACAAACATTGTTTGAAAATGCGGAACACAAGAATATTTTGCTAGAGGATTTCACCTCTGGCGAGATGGTGCAAGCAAATCAACACATCATTGTCCATAATGGACGGGGGATGCTACTCGAT
>JAAZNO010000130.1 GCA_012798275.1 Chloroflexota bacterium | reverse complement strand
ATAGAAACCGTGCCTACGGGTCCCCGTTCGCACGTTCCCCCGTTCGCACGTTTGCGCGTTACTTTGCGTCCCCGGCGGTCAATCTTGGGTGAGGTAGTGCCCCACGGTCATGTTTTGGGGGCGCAGGTAGGCATCGGCGACGCGCAGGACATCCTCGGCCGTGACCGCTTCCAGCCGCTCAAGGTAGTGCAGGAACCAGCTCGTGTCGGCGAAGATCTCGCTGAATCCCAGCCAGAAAGCCTGATTGGTGATGCTTTCGCTGGAGAACGCGAAAAGCGCCCGCGCCTGGCGGATGGCTTTGGCCAGCTCTTCGGCGGTGATGGGTTCATGGCGGAGGAGCTCCAGTTCGGCGCGGAGGGCGTCTTCGACTTCCGTGGACGAGTGGCCGGGGAGAACCGTGGCGCTGATGCGGTACAGGCCGGGGTCCACGGTGGGAATCAGGCTGGCGTTGACATCCGCAGCGAGCTCGCGGGCCACGACGGCGCGATAGAGCCGGCTGGTGTAGTTGGTGAGGCTGCCGCTTCCAACCAGCGAGCCGGCGCCGCCTGCCAGGACCGTGCTCAAGACCGTGAGCGCGTGCAGATCGGGATGGGTGGCTGGCGGCGTGTGAAAGGCCAGGGTCAGGTAATCTGTGCCGGCGTTCCCTTCGACGATCACCCGGCGTTCCCCGCGCTGCGGCGGTTCCTGCGCGGTGACGTGCGGCAGAGGTCCCCGCGACGGGATTTTGTCGAAGGCCCTTTCGATCATGCGCAGCATTTCCCCCGCATTGAAGTCTCCAGCGGCGGCGAGGATGGCGTTGTTGGGGGTGTAGTAGGTGCGGTAGTGCGCGTAGAGGTCGTCGCGGGTCAGCGTTTGCAGATCGCACAGGTGCCCGATCGTGTCGTGGCCGTAGGGGTGAACTCGAAAGGCGGCTCCCGTCAGCTCTTCGTCCAGCAGGAAGGTGGGATCGTTTTCGTTGCCCTGGCGCTCGCTGATGACGACCGTGCGCTCAGCGGCGACCTCGTCGGCGTCGAAGAGGGCGTTGGTCATGCGGTCGGCTTCGATGTCGAGGGCGAGGTAGGCCTTGGCCGAAGGCAGCGTCTCAAAGTAAGTGGTGAAGTCATACCAGGTCATGCCGTTGAGATAGCCGCCTTCCCGCGCGACGGCCTGATCGAGCTTTTGCCGGGGCCAACGGGCGGTCCCCTTGAACAGCATGTGTTCCACCCAGTGGGAGATGCCGGTGATTCCCAGGTGTTCGTTGCGGCTGCCGACGCGATACCAGATCCAGACACTGGTCACCGGCGCACTGTGCGTTTCGCGCAGCACGACCGTCAGACCGTTTCCCAGCGTGGTTTTGAGCAAATTCACGGATGCCTCCCAGAGGCGCACGAGCGCCGGATGGCTGGCCGGCGCCAGAAAGGGTTTTTAGCAGGCGCTTTCGCTCACGCCTTCGCCGTTGTAACCGCGTCCGATGCCCCGGTAGATGAACCCCAGGGCCGCCATCGTCTGCGGGTCATAGATATTGCGTCCATCAATGAACACCGGCGCGCGCAGCACGGTTTTGATCCGCGCCAGGTCCAGGTGTTTGAACTCATTCCATTCGGTAACGAGGATGAGCGCGTCGGCGCCCTCGGCGAGCGTGTAAGGATCGGGCATCATTTCCACGTCAGGGAGAAGAGCGCTGGCGCCGGGCATGGCAACGGGATCGTAGGCGCGGACTCTCGCCCCGGCGCGCAGGAGGCTGTGCACGATGTCTATCGAGGGGGCGTCGCGCATGTCATCCGTGTTGGGCTTGAAGGCGAGCCCCAGCAGGCCGACGACTTTGCCCTTCAGGTCTTCGGGGAAAATCTCGCGGAGCTTGCGGACCGGCGCCTGACGTTGATCGGCGTTGATGTCCATCACGGCATGGAGCAGATGGGGATGGCGTCCCTCGGTTTCGGCCATGTACGCCAGCGCTTTGACGTCCTTGGGGAAGCAGGAACCGCCCCAGCCGATGCCCGCATCGAGGAAGAAGCGCCCGATGCGCTTGTCGAGGCCCATGCCGGCGGCGACTTCCTTCACGTCGGCACCCAGGGCCTCGCAGATATTGGCAATCTCGTTGATGAACGAGATCTTGGTCGCCAGGAAAGCGTTGGAGGCGTATTTGATCATCTCCGCCGTGCGCAGGTCGGTGATCATGATGGCGGAGCGCAGCGGCAGATGCAGCTGCGCCACTTTGGCGGCGGCGTCCTTGT
>JAAZNO010000129.1 GCA_012798275.1 Chloroflexota bacterium | reverse complement strand
CAGGCGTAAAAAGGAGGTAGCCGTAGATTTCTTCCAATTCGCCTACCACGGCAGGCAGCATGGTCATGTCGAAGGTGAAGGTCACCGGTACGACGACTTCCGCCTCCGGCCCCACGGTCACCTGGTCTGGCAGGGTGACCTCTACACCGTCGAGGGAGGCGCCTTGATAGTCCCAACTCACGTTGAAGACGTGTGTCATGGAATCGGTGTTGTAAAGGGTGACCTCACGCTCGATCGTGTATTCGTCCTCGTTGGTGACGAACATCTCGCTGATGCTGACGAAATCCGCGTCCCCTACGGCGAAGACGGGGGTGCCAACGGCGCGGTAGGCATCTACACGCCCGGCGCCCTGGCGCGGAATCGGGGTGCCGTCCACCAGATCCACGGCGGTGTTCATCATCGCGGCCTTGATCTGCTCGGGCGTCCAACCGGGATGTGCTTGAACCATCAACGCCGCCACGCCGGCGACATGCGGCGAGGACATCGAAGTGCCGCTGAAGGAGACGCCTTCGTCGCCTGTGCCCATGGCTGCGGCGAAGACGTTGTAACCGGGAGCCGCTATTTCGGGCTTGAGGCGCGAATCCGTGCCGCGCGGGCCACGGGATGAAGCGGAATAGACCGAGTCGGCAGGTACGTAGCGATCCACGACCGTGCTGACGTCGTTCTCCGCACTGACCGTGACCGTCAGTCCATCGGCGGTTTGCAGGTACACGCCGTCCTGGTAGGCCAGGAAGCCCGCCGGGACGAAGTTATCGCCGCCGTCGTCGGCCATGGTCACGTAGGTGTTGCCGTTAGCCGCGTTGTTGTAAATCAACGTGCCGACCGCGCCCAGGGATTTAGCGGTGCGGACTTTCTCCGCGAAAGTGCACGTGCCGCGCTCGATCAGCACGATTGTGCCTGAGAAAGCATTGGTGGGAGAGACGACGCTGCCCGGGCACAGGAGCTTGCTGCTGTAGTTCCCGGCATAGGCCAGGGGCGCGGTCATTTCGGTCAGATAGCGTCCATCGGCGGAGAAAGCGGGGGGCATGTAGATGAGGTCGGTCAGGGTAGGAACGGTGCTCCCCTCAACGTTGACGGTGGGGCCTGTCACCCAGCCGGTCGTGCTGCCCGCGACGCCGATGGCCTTGTCGGCGTTGCCCGGCGAGCCGGTAGAGTAGATGATGTCGCCGGAGTTGCCCGCGGAGGCGACCACCACGACCCCTGCGGCCACGGCGTTGTTGGTGGCGATGATGTCGGGGTCATCCATGTCGTCGCCCGGCCCATAGCTGGAACCCAGCGACATGTTGATGACCTGAGGCCAGCCGTTGAAGAGGTAGTTGTAGGTGGCCGCGTCCAGGGCATCCATGACCAGGTTCGTGGAGCCTTCGGCGCCGAAAACTTTGAGCG
This sequence comes from Chloroflexota bacterium, assembly GCA_012798275.1. Taxonomy (GTDB): domain Bacteria; phylum Chloroflexota; class Anaerolineae; order B4-G1; family SLSP01; genus JAAZNO01. The sequence goes on along the minus strand of JAAZNO010000129.1, from coordinate 1,251 downwards.
CCATCAGGCTGGCGCCGGGCGCCGTGCCGGTCATCACCTGACCACCCGCCAGGCCGGCGGCGATAGAGGAAACGTGAGTGCCGTGGCCCCCCTCATCCAGAGGGTCTCTGTCGGGATAGGGGATGGGCTGATAGGCGGGGCTGCTGGGATCCGCGTTGTACGTGGTGCCCGCGAAGTCGTAGCCGGCGATGACTTTGGCAGTGGGGAAGGTGCCCGGCTCGATGACGTCGGGATCGTTGTTGGCGTAATCCTCGGGGTCCCCGCTGCCGCCCAGGGCGAGGTGGGTGTAGTCAATGCCGGTATCAATGATGGCAATGACGATGCCCTCGCCATCGAAGCCCAGGTCTTCCCACACCTCCGGCGCGCCGATGATCGGCACACTGCTGCCCAGGTCGGGCACGTGTTGTGGGGCGCGATGGATGCTCACGACGCCCGGGAGGGCGCGGATGGCATTGACCTGTTCCAGGGGCACCTGGGCCAGGAAACCGTTGTAGACGGTGGTGTAATTGGAAACTACCTGCACGCCCAATCCTTCGAGTTTGGTCTGGATTTGGGCCTGGGCGGCTTCCAGGCTGGTGACATAGCTCTCGATGGAGCTGGCGGCCATGGCTTGCCCGGCGGCGCGCTGTTCGGCGTAGTGGGTAGCCAGGGGTTTCTGGTCCAGCTCAATGATGAGCATGGTGGAGCGGCCGGCTGCCTGATCTTCCAACGCATGGGGAAGATACCCATATTGCCCCACAAATTCTTCGGGGCTCATGGATTCGGCGGCCGCGAGTTCCTCTGCAGAGAGTTCTTGCGCATGGGGCGGCATTTGCCGTTCCGGCGTCGTGAGCTGCGGCTCAGCGCCCGTCTGCGGGGTGTTGACGACAGGAGCGGTGGGCCCGGAAGCCGCGGGGGCGGCCGCGAGCGTGGTCTGTTGCGGCGTCGCCGTCATCGGCAGCGCTCCTAACAACAATGCAGCGATCAAAAGCACATTCCAAGATCGTCTACGCATGTCTGGATCCTCCTGAGGATATGAAAATCTAAGCGGACAAACAACCCTACGGCTCAAATGATGCTGGGAGCAATCACCTCCTTTCCTCATCCCGGCAGCCAGCAGACTTGGGCAGCTGCCGGGGCGTCTTCATGCAAGGTAGGGTAGCGGCCACCGGATCAGTTAGGACACCATCCACGTGTCTCAATTGGGATACCCACACCTCTCATGCTCGATATGGCGCCTGGTAATCTGTCGTCGTGCGCCACGGCGCTTTT
>JAAZNO010000691.1 GCA_012798275.1 Chloroflexota bacterium | reverse complement strand
CCCTTCGCCGCGCTGGATGAACTCACCCGTGAGACGTTGACCGACGAAGTGCTGCGGCTCTGGAAGGAGGTCGGCGCCACCGTGCTATGGGTCACTCACAACATCACCGAAGCGGTACGCCTGTCCAGGCGCCTGGTGGTGTTGAGCGCGCGCCCCGGCGCCATCCGTGCCCTCATCCCCGTGCCCCTGCCCTATCCGCGCGACGCGACTTCCGCCGACGTCGTCGCCCTGGAACGCGCGGTGCGCGAGGTGCTGCACGCATGAGCACGGACGAACTGCCACAAGCCCCGGCGGGGAAATCTCCCGTCGCCTGGGACCTGGTGTCGGTGGCGGCGATCCTGGGGCTGGCGCTGGGGCTTTGGGAAATCCTCGTGCGCCTGCGCGACATCCCCGTGTATCTGCTGCCCGCGCCCTCTCTCATCCTGCAAACCCTGGCGGCACGCGCTGAAGATTTCGGGCTGGCCGCCGCGGTCACGCTGACGCAAGCGCTGCTGGGATTGCTGGCCGGACTCGCGGCGGGCATCGCCATCGCCATCCTCATCACTTATTGGACCCGGATCGCGCGAGGGGTCCTGGCACTGGCCATCCTGGTGAAAGCTACACCGATGGTCGCCATCGCCCCGCTGTTGACCATCTGGTTCGGCTTCGGGCCGCTGCCCAAAGTCATCATCACGGCGCTGATCACGTTCTTCCCCGTCCTCATCAACGTCTACACGGGGTTGCTGGCGGCGGATGAGGCGATTCTGGCGGTGCTGCACTCGTTGAACGCCAGCCGCTGGGAAGTGTTCCGTTATGCGCGCTGGCCCTCGGCGTGGCCCTACTTGTTCGCTGCGCTCAAAGTGGTCGCGCCGCTCTCGCTTGTGGGCGCGGTGGTAGCGGAATGGGCCGGCGCCTCCGCCGGGCTGGGACGCTCCATGTGGCTGGCCTACAGCAATCTCAACATGCCCGCGCTCTTTGCCGCCATCTTCTGCCTGGCGGTGATGGGCATAGCGCTGTATGGCGTCGTGACTCTGGCCGAACAGCGCACGCTGTTCTGGCGCGACACCCGTGAGAGGAAGGAGGATCTTTGATGAGCGGATTACGAGGGATTTTTTCAGCATCGCGGATACTGGCTGCCGGCATGGCGCTGCTGCTGCTCCTCAGCGGTAGCGGCTGTCGCCGCGAGGCGCTACCGCCAGACGCCTTGACATTCATGGCGGGTTACAAACCGCAAGCCAACTTGCCTTTCGTGGGCGTTTATGTGGCGCAGGAGAAGGGCTTCTTCGCCGCCGAGAACCTCACGGTGACCATTCAGCATTCGGCGGGCCGAGGCGAACATCTGCAGCTGCTCACGGCCGGCAAAGTGGACGTCACCACCCAGGACGCCGCCATCCTGCTGCAGCGGCGCGCCGATCCGGGGTTGCCGCTGCTCTCCATCGCCCTCATCGGGCAGCGCGGACAACAGGCCTACGTGGCGCTGGCGGATTCGGGCATCGTCACGCTGCAGGATTGGGCCGGCCACAGCATCGGCTACAAGGGGACGCCGCCGCCGGATCTGCCGGCGTTGCTGGACGCTGCCGGGCTGAGCGAGGACGACGTTTCCCTGATCAACGTGGGTTTCGACCCCCGCGTGTTGGTCGAGGGGCTGGTGGACATCTATCCGGTCTTTAACTCCAACGAGCCGTATCTGTTGCGCAGTTGGGGCTACGAGCTGCAGGAATGGCAGGCAAGCGATTACGGCGTCCCCACCCTGGGGCTGGCCTATGTCAGCACACCGGAAATCGTCGCGCAGAACCCGGACCGCATCGCGCGTTTCATTCGCGCCGCGTTACGCGGCATTGACTACGCCGCCGGGCATCCCGATGAGGCCGTGGAAATCGTGATGCGCTATGCCGGCGCGGAGGCCGACCCCGAACACATGCGCTTCATGCTGGAGACGGAATTGCGCGATGCGCAGGTCGAGGGGCGCCCCATCGGCTGGCAGACGGCGGAGCAATGGCAGGCACTCGCCGATAGCCTGCTGCGCTATCACGCCCTCAGCGCTCCCCTGGACGTCAACGCGGCCTTCACCAATCAATTCGTGGAAGACACACCAAAGTGACCGACGGGAGTTGCACAATGTTCTAGATTTCACGCGGCAAAGACGCGAATAAACCCGCGAATTATTTCCGCTGACGCCCCACACAGAAGCGCGAAACCTGGCCAGGTTTCGCGCTTCTCCGCACCGGCTATTCCCCAATTAAATAATCGTCCCGTCAGGAACCACCGTGTCCTTGGGGATCACGACGATCCCATCGCGGATCACGTAGCTCTTGGTCTCCGAATCCGGCTCGCCGGCATGGCTGCGGATCACCACATTGCGGCCGATGCGCACATTCTTGTCGAGGATCGCGCCCTCGATGACGCTGCCCTCGCCCACCCCCACATCGGGGATTCCCAGGCGTCGGTTTTCCGCCCGCTCCGTCTCGGTCTCGTAATAATCCGCGCCCATCATCACCACCCGATGCAGATGCGCCCCCGGACAGAGCACGCTGCGCAGGCCCACCACACTGGAGCGGATCGTGGATTGATCCACGATGCAGCCCGGCGCGATGAACACCTGCTGCATGTCCGAATCAATGATCCGGCTGCCGGGGAGGTAGCGCGGCCGCGTGTAGATCGGCCAATCGGCGTCGAAAAAGTCGAAGGGCGGGTTAGAGGTCGTCAACGCCAGATTGGCTTTGTAGTACGCCTCGATAGTCCCGATGTCCTCCCAGTAATCGTCGAAGCGATAGGCGCGCACGTTCAAGCCCTGCTCGATCGCTGCCGGAATCAGATGCTTGCCGAAATCGGAGCCGGATTCCTGACGCAACATGTCATAGAGCAGCTGGGAGCGGAACACGTAGATCCCCATCGAAGCGGTATACGGCTTGTCCCCCGTGTAACTCTCCAGCCCCTTGAGGTGATCGAGGGCAGGTTTTTCGACAAACCGCACGATGCGAGACTCCGCATCCGCCTGGAGGATGCCGAACTCCGGGGCTTCTTCGGGCGACACCGGATGCACGGCAATCGTGATGTCGGCATTGGCATCGCGGTGCGCCGCCACAAAATCCGAATAATCCATGCGGTACAGGTGATCACCGGAAAGAATCAACGTTTCCTTGGACCGTGAGGCCTGGAGCTGGAAGAGCTGCTTGCGCAACGCATCCGCCGTTCCCTGATACCAGGAGGAACTCGAAGGCGTCTGCTCTGCGGCCAGAATCCGCACCGAGCCGGGGGAGAAATTGTCAAACACATAGGTACGGGTGATGTGACGGTGCAGCGATTCGGAGTTGAATTGGGTCAAGACGTAAATGCGATCAATGCCGGAGTGAATGCAATTGCTGATCGGCACGTCAATAAGGCGGTAGTGACCCGCCAGCGGCACGGCCGGCTTCGCGCGCACTTTCGTGAGCGGATAGAGACGGGTGCCGGCGCCCCCACCGAGAATGACACTGACCACGTCCTGTACTGAGAAACGCATAGGAAAGCCTCCTTCCGATGATGGCTGCAAGCAGAGATAGGGTCGCCTGACCTGCTCTCATTATAGCCAGAAGCTGCAATTTGCGCAATCCATCCGCTGCCCAAAACAAGAAGAGAGAAGACCTTGCCCGCAATTTCCCTTCTGAAGACGGCAACACTGTCCTCAGTCCACCGCGAAGAAAATCGAGCGCAAAATCACATAGACGAAGTACAACACCACCAGATAGATGCCCCCTTTCTTCCCAATGCGGCCCTTGTTGAGCCACAAGTAGATCCAGAGAATCGTGCCGGTGAGGGCTTCCCAGGGGAGATCCCAAAGCACCAGGGGACGGGGGACCCAATACGTGGAAATGAGCGCCCCGCCGCCAATGGCGACGAGCGGATTGGTGATGTTGCTGCCCACGAGCGTGCCCAACGGGATGCCGGCATCCCCGTTGCGGATGCCAGAGACTGCGGTAATCAGCTCCGGCAAAGCCGAGGCCACACCCAACGTCAACACGCCGATCAACGAGCCGCCGATGCCGGTACGCCCCACGATGACTTCGGTAACACTCAATGTCAACATCGCGCTGGCAACGGTAACAGTCAAGGCCACCACCGAAATCAACGCATAAAGCCAGGCCTCTTTGCCCGATTGCGGCGTACCTTCTGGCACCTCACCCTCTGCCGTAAAACCATGATCCTCTGGCTTGTAATACTTGCGCTCATCGCGGTAGAGATAATACAGGTAAGCAATGAAACTGCCAAAGAGAATGAAACCGTCGAGACGCGAATAAATCCCGTCCCAGCCCAATACCAGGCACATCAGCGTCGTCACGACCATCGGGATCATGGTCTTGGCGAGGAAATAGCGGCGAAAGTGCAACGTGCCCGCTATGAACACCACAATCGCCATGATCAAGGTCTGCTGCACCACATCGGAGCCGATGTTCGCTCCCAAAACCAAAGAGGAGCCAATTTTGAAATCCACCGCGCCGGTGAGGATGCCCACGGACGCCGTGAAATGCGAGGTGATTTCGGGAATACTTGTGGCCAGAGAGACCACGGTCACCCCCATGAAAGTAGTCGAGAGGCGAAAATACCCCGCCAGCCCCATGAGCCTGGTCACCGCTACGTTCGCGCTGTAAACCAGCAACGCGATAGCCGCCAGCCCTACCAGCGAGAGCAACCAGATACTGCTATTCGGATTGATGAATTGTTCCAACATGATAACCTCCTTCGCAAATAGAGATCAGCGGTCAGCAGTCAGCGAATCAGCGAAAAAGCGAATCAGCGAAAAAATCACTTACGTGGCAAAGGTACCGCCACTGACTAAAAAACGCAAGATTTCATGGTGATCGCCGAAGATTTAGAATCAACTTTTGCCCTCTATCCCCTGTCCCCTTCCCCCCGCGCAGCGCGGGGGG
>JAAZNO010000690.1 GCA_012798275.1 Chloroflexota bacterium | reverse complement strand
GCCGCCGTCCTTATCCGGGCCCTGGAGCCGGTCGAGGGGATCGAAATCCAACAGCAACGGCGCGGCGCGTCCATCGCCCGGCGCGATCTTGCCAGAGGGCCGGGACGGCTCTGCCAGGCGCTCGCCATTGACCGCAGCCTCAATGGGGTGGATGTGTGCGCCCCGGGGGCGCCGCTCTGGATCGAGCCCGATGCCGACATTGTTGTTGGGGACGTGATGCAGGGACCGCGCATCGGCGTCACGGGCGATGAGGCCGCCCGCACCGCGCCCTGGCGTTTCCTGGTGCGGGATTCCCCCTGGGTCAGCGGGACAAACCGCCGCGGCCTTTCCAGGGAGACGCCAGGTGCTGGCGCACATCATCCAAGGATGAAAATATGAGTCGTGAGCAGCGACGGCAACGGCTCACCGGTTCGGGCTTTTGCCCCACCCCCTGTCCCCTCCCCAACGGCGCATACGCCGTTGGGGAGGGGAGAAAAAATAAGGGGGCTTTGCAGGCGGGCATAGCCCGCCTGCAAAGCCCCACAAAAAAAAGTTCCCCTTCCCCCCGCGCAGCGCGGGGGGAAGGGGAAGGGGAAGGGGATAGGGAGCAAAAATTGATTTTTAATCTTCAGTAACCGTCAGGGAATCTTCCGTTTTTTTAGTCAGTGGCTGAACAGTTACTCTGATTCGTGAAATTCGTGTTCATTCGGGGCCATTTTCGAAGGAGGCAAACGATGATCCTGCAAGGTAAAGGCCTATGGGCCTGGCGACTCTGGGAACTGGAACAGGCGCTGATGATCGCCCCGGCCATGAGCATCACCCATGTGCTGTACAAAGTCGGGCAGGGGCCGCTGGGGCCGAAGCCCGGCTTCGTGATCACCGCCCTGCAGACCGCAGCGCAGCGCATCCGGCAGGCGGGATACGTCCCCTTCGCGTGGAGTTTCACCACGCTCGGCGACCCCGATTTCGAGGCGCAAATGGTCGTGGACGCTTTCACCGCCGGCTTTGAGGGCTTCGTCTTCAACGCAGAGGGCGCTACCGAGGGGCGCCAGGAAGCCGCCATCGCCCTGGGCGAGAAGCTGCACGCCGCCAATGTGGATCCCGACCGGCTCTATCTGTGCTCTTATCCCACCCCGCTCACCTATCACGCCGGCATTCCCTTCAACGAGATGGGGCCCTACTGCAAGGGCGGGCTGATGCCGATGGCTTACGGGACGTACCTCCAACCGCCCGAAATCGTCATCGGGAAGTGGACCTACGAGCAAAACACGACCTGGATGAGCCAACAGGGGTTGCAGCTGCCCATCTATCCTGTCCTCGGCCCTTACCTGGATAACCTGGCGCAACAACCGATGAGCAAGGAAGTGCTCCAGACGTGGCTGGATTGCCTTGCCGGCTATGCGCCGACCTTCTTCAGCCTCTACACCACGGCGGCGCTCATCCCTGAGCACTTTGCCCCGATTCGCGCCTTTGTGCTCGGCAGCCCGCCCCCTCTCGCCCCCACCGCCTGGATTCACGCCCTCGGCGGAGCGGTGTTGTTCGCCAGCGCCGGCAATGCCGCCTCGCGGTTCGCCAGTCTGGTCTACGGCACGGAAGTGGAGCTCCTCGGATCGCCGACGACGGCCGGCGGACAGCGCTGGCAGCGGGTCCGCGCCGGCCGCCAGGAAGGCTGGCTGCCAGAAGCGCAGCTCCAGTCCAGCGCACCGGGTCCATGGCCCGCGTTAGCACCGCCTCCCGCCTCGCCTGCCGGACAGCTGCTCACGGTTTGGAGCACCGACGAGCTCAACACGCGCTCGGAACCCGTCGTCCGCCCCACAACGTTGGTGGGACGCATCCCCAAAGGGACGCGGTTGAAAGTGGTGGAAGGCGCCGACAAAGCGCTCCAGCAGGTCGGGAAAGCGGGCAATTGGCTGCACGTCCAGGTCGAACCGGAGGGCCCGACCGTCTGGGCTGCGGCCTGGTATCTCAGCCCCTACGATCCTCTCGCCCCTGCCACCCCGGGGTTGCGCGTGCGCGTCCACAATCCAGAGGAGGGCTACCTCGCCATCCGCCATGGGCCTTCGAGCACGCACGGTCAGATCGGACAGGCGCCGCACGGCAGCGTGCTTTTCTCGCTGGAATCCGACGCCGAAACGCAGCGCAAGGTGGGGCAAGAGGGCGACTGGTTGCGAATTGTCACCCCCAACGGGCTGGAAGGCTATGTGGCCGCCTGGTATCTGCGCCCTTACGTGCGAACCACCGCCGAGGTCCGCTACGTGCTCGTCGAAAGCCCGCAGGCCGGCGTGCAGCTGCGCGCCGCGCCCGACCCCGAGGCCGCCCCCGGCTGGTGGATGCCCCACGCCACCGTGCTCGAATCGCTGGAAGCGCCCGACGTCACCGCCGACAAACTGGAGCAATTCGGCGCCTGGCTCCAGGTGCGCACGCCCTCGCGCCGCGAGGGATATGTGCCGGTCATGCAGCTGCGGGCGCCCGAAGCGCCGGATACCCGCCGGCCGGCCAACGACGCCAAACTCCCCTACGGCCGCTCCGCCTGGCTTTTCGGGATGCACACCGCCGATATCGCCGACGACACGCCCGAACAACGACAGCGCATCCGACAGCTCTTCGAGAGCAGCGGCAAACGCGGCTGGATTCTCTTCACGCAGGCGATCGGCTCCAATCCCGCCATGGGCTTCAACGAGGAATGGCGACAGAGGCTCTGGGATTGGTCACGGGCAGGCTACGGCGTCGTCGTGCGGCTGAACCACAGCTACTATCCCTCAGGGACCTTGCCCGATTCCCCCCTCTACGACGCCTTTGCCGCGACCTGCGCCCGCTGGGTGGAGCTCTACCTCAAACATGACGAAGAGCCTGCCTCGCATTACACCTGGATCCTCCAGATCGGCAACGAGCCCAACAACCCCAGCGAACATCCGGGAGATGTGGGGGTGATTCGGGAAAACATCACGCCGCAGCTGTACGCCCGCGCCTTCAACAAAGTCTACGCGGCGGTCAAAAGCGTCCTGCCGCAGGCCTACGTCGCCCCCGCCGCGGTTGATCCCTACAATTCCACGCCGATGCAGCGGGTCAACCGGCGCTATCGCCCGCTGGAATATTTCCAGGAGATGCTGGACGCCATCCCGGCGCTCGACGCCTTCATCCTCCACGCCTACACCCACGGACCTTCCGTGAGCGCCATCACCTCGCTCACCTCCTTCGCCGATTTCATGACCGACCACTACTTCGACTTCCAGACCTATCGGCAATTCATGGAACGGATTCCCGCCAGGTGGAAACAGGTGCCGGTGATCATCGGCGAGACGAATCACCTCTGTCGTCCCCCAGCGGCCCCTGGCTGTGAGGATCCCACCCAGCAGGGCTGGATCAACGCCAACATCAATTGGGTACGCGCCGCCTATCAGGAAATCCACCGCTGGAACAGCATCCCCTACATCCAGCAAATCCACGGGCTGCTGCTGTACCGCTGGTCAGGCGATCAGTGGGAATTGCACAACAAGGACCAAATTCTGCTGGACTTCACCCAGGCGATGGGAAACGACTATCGCTGGCGGAGCTAAGCCCTTCCAGGAGATCCTGGCCCACGAAAAGCGGTCGGCATTCAAAAAATGCCGACCGCTTGTTGCGCTGCTGAACCGGCCTAGGCGAAGCGTTCCGCCAGAATGTCCTCCAGGGTCGGTTTGCCGATCACCTGCAGCTCATAACGCACCCGTTCCATGGGATGATTGATGCTCAACACGCGGGTGAGGTCAATCGGCGTGCCGATCACCACCAGGTCGCAGGGCGTGTTGTTGATAGTGACCTCCAGGTCGCGCATCTGCTCGTGACCATACCCCATCGCAGGCAGAATCTGCCCGGTGCGGGGATACTTAGCATAGGTCGCCGAAATCGAGGCCACCGCATACGGGCGCGGATCCATGATCTCCGCGGCGCCGAAGCGTTGCGCCGCCACGTAGCCCGCGCCGTAAGCCATCTCGCCATGCGTGAGCGTGGGTCCATCCTCCACGACCAGCACCCGCTTGCCGCGGATGCGCTCAGGATGATCCACGAAGAGCGGGGAGGCGGCTTCCACCACGATTGCCTGGGGATTCACCTCGGCGATGTGCTGATAGATCTGGCGCACGTTGGCATAATCCGCCGTGTCCATCTTGTTGAGCACGATCACATCCGCCGCGCGGAAATTGGTCTCACCGGGATAGTAAGTGACCTCATGCCCCGGGCGATGGGGATCGGCGACCACGATCCACAGATCCGGCTTGTAGAAGGGAATGTCGTTATTGCCGCCGTCCCAAACCACCACATCGGCTTCCTTCTCGGCCTCGCGCAGGATCGCCTCATAGTCCACGCCGGCATAGACCACCACACCGCGATCAATGTGCGGTTCGTACTCCTCCCGCTCCTCGATCGTGCACTCGTGCAGGTCCAGGTCTGCGTAGGTGGCGAAGCGCTGCACGCGCTGCCGTACCAGATCGCCATACGGCATGGGATGGCGCACGGCGACGACCTTCTTGCCGAGCCGCTGCAACGAATCGCACACGTGACGGGTCGTCTGCGACTTGCCCGCGCCCGTGCGCACCGCCGTGACCGCGACGACGGGCTTGCTGCTCTTGAGCATGGTGCCCTTGCCGCCCATCACCCGAAAATCGGGGCCCAGCGCCGTCACCAGGCTGGCTTTGTGCATCACATACTCATGCGGCACGTCGGAATAGGCGAACACCACCTGATCCACATCGTACTTGCGGATGAGATTCCCCAGTTCAGCCTCAGGATAGATCGGGATACCTTGAGGGTACAGCGCCCCCGCCAGCTGCGGCGGATACAGACGCCCTTCGATGTTAGGGATCTGCGTTGCGGTGAAGGCCACCACCTCGTAACGCGGATTATCCCGAAAATACGTGTTGAAATTGTGAAAATCGCGCCCGGCAGCGCCCATGATGATCAACCGGATTTTTTCCATACAGATCCTCTCCTTGTCTAGCGATAATGAAGCGGGCGTCCAGCCTCCGCCCGAAGACTTCGCCCGGCGTGCAGACTCAAGCCTAATCCAGCCCGCGCCATTGAACAAGTGAGATTTCATAACAAAAAGGACGCCAATCCTCACATCGGATGGCGTCCTGCAGTCAAATCGAAAAATCGTGACGGAGCCGCGCCCGCTCAGCTCGAGGCGGGGGCAGTAGTTCCCATGCCGGCTTCCAGCGCCTCGGTGATCTCGCGCCGCAGCGGCGCCAACGCCCCCAACACGCCGTTGACAAAACGCGGCGCGCTATCTGAGCCAAAAGCTTTCGCCAGCTCCACGGCTTCGTTGATGGCGACCTTGATGGGAATTCGGCCCACGGTAAACTCGTACAGCGCCATCCGCAGCACGTTGCGATCCACGATCGCCACCTGCTCGAGAGGCCATTCCTGCGCGTATTGCTGAATATAGACATCGAGCTGTGCCCGGCATTTCACCACGCCAGTCACCAGCTGCTGATAGTATTCCAGCACGGGCTCAGGCAAATCCGGTTCACGCTCGAGGCAGTTTTGCAGCACCCAACCGACGGCATGCCCTACGGCATCAATCTCGTAGAGCGACTGCAAAGCCAACTCCCGCGCCAGACGTCGCTCGCCTTTCATCGGCGTCCCATCCTGCTCTAGCCCTGGATCGGCGCCGCCGGAGGTTCTGTGGCCGACGGGGCAAACACCACATCCTCGATGTAGACGTTCACCGCCTCAACAGGCATTCCGATCATCTTCTGGATGGCTTCGGTGACGCTCTTCTGGACCGAACGGCCCAGCTGCAACAGGCTGATGTCGGGCTCCGCCATGATGTGCAAATCCACCGACACGCGACCCTCCGAGACGTGCACCTGCACCGACTTGCCGCTCAGGCCTAAAAACCGTTCCGCATCGGTCTGCTCGGCAATTTTCGCCACGCCAGGCACTCCCCTGGTCGTCAGTCGGGCGATGGTTTCCAATACCCCAGGCTCCACGGTCACCTTTCCCGGGATCACTTTGTTTTCCATCTTTCACCATTCCTTCCCCTCAACAACAGGCTCTGTTGCAAAACACGCCCGTAACAACAAACTCCGGGCCTCCGTAGAGGCCCGGCCATACTCCCATTGCAGACAAGGACGAGTGCGCGCCCCTGCAGGTCGAAATTTCCACGCCGCCGGGGTGACCCAACAGCTCAATCCTTCTTCACTTCCAGGACTTTGACGCGCCGGTAAGTGCCGCAATTGTGACACACGTGATAAGGGCGCACCATTTCACCGCATTCAGGACACGGCACCAAATGGTAGAGCGTCGGGGCCGCGAAAGTATGGGCGCGGCGATTCTTTCGGCGTCGGCTGGTAATCTTGTGCTTCGGTACTGCTGGCATAGTAATTCAATACTCCTTATCCAAAATCACGCCTGGACAGCAGCACGGCGGAAAATGCCTGACCCGCTCGCCGCCGCTCCATCATCCGGCGCAGTCCCCATTATACGGAAAAGCGCGTTCCTGTCAAACGGACCATGGCTCACGGCTCACTCCTGCAGCCGCCGCTCACGGTCAGCTTCCAGCTTCTGCAGCCCGTTATCCACCGTCCGCTGCAAGCGCGCCAGCTCCTGCTGTAGCTGACTGAGGGTATCGAACACATATTCATCCGCGTCAGCGCGCAGGGCAGTGGCCTCCTCCTGAGCACGTTGCCGTGTCACCCCGGCCTGATGGCGGGCCTCCTGCATCAGGCGATGCTCATCCGTCAGCTTCTGCGCTTCCTCGCGCGCAGCCGCGATGATGCGCTCGCCCTCCTGGCGCGCCTGAGCCAACATCGCCTCGCGTTCCGCCAGCACCTGCCGCGCTTGGGCGAGCTCGGCGGGCAAGGCGGCGCGCAGCTCCTCCAGCAGACGGCGCGCATCCGCTTCATTCACCGCCCGATTCGCCGACAGGGGAATCTTCGGACTATTTTTCAGCAGGAAATCTTCCAACTGTTTGATGCGAAAATCAATGTCCATCCGCGCCTCCTGGTCTGAAAATAAAGCGGCTGGTCCAAAACTTTTTCATCCCCTCCCAACGAATTTCACCGCAAAGGTCACGGGAAAGCTCTGACTGCTTCGGAGATCTCCGCGCCCCGGCAATGAAACTCCCGCTTCATGCTTTTCTAGTCTCGCAGCGAGACCAAAGGAATGCCCCCGGCGCCCACAGCCTTCTCACGAACTTCCAACAGCGCCGCCACGACATGCGGCGGAACCATCGTCGAAATATCGCCCCCCAGGGAGCAGACTTCTTTAACGATGCTTGAAGAGAGAAAGGCGTGTTCCTGCCGCGTCATGAGGCACACGGTTTCGATGTGCGGCGCCAGCGCTTTGTTGGTCAGCGCCATCTGATATTCCAGCTCGAAATCGGAAATCACCCGCAGACCACGCACCAGTACCTGCGCGCCCACTGAGTCGGCAAAAGCCGTGGTCAGTTCGCTGTAAGAGCGCACTTCGATGTTGGGCACCGAGCGCAACGCCTCCCGCACAAAAGCGACCCGTTCCTCTGCCGAAAACCACAGCCGCTTACTGGGATGTTCATACACCGCGATAACCAACCGGTCAAACAGCGCCGCCGCCCGCTGCGCAATATCCATGTGTCCAAAGTGAATCGGATCAAACGAACCAGGATACAGGGCGCATTTTCCCATCAGCTCACATCTCCCGTCCCCTGCCAGAAAGCAGCGACGCGCTGCGCCAGCTCTTGATGCGCCGGCTCGGCCAGTTCCGGGTCCTCCGCCAGCAATTGCATTGCCGCCTCCCGTGCCTGATGCAGCCAGCGTGTGTCCGCCTGCATCGCCAGCGGCAACTCCGGCATCCCGCTCTGCTGCGTCCCCAGAAATTGCCCCGGACCCCGCAACTCCAGGTCCTTCTGCGCCAGCACAAAGCCATCGGTCGTCGTCTCCAGGAGCTTGAGGCGCTCATCCGCTTCCTCTGAAGGCGACTCGGAAAGCAACAGGCAGTACGAGGGGTACTCGCCCCGCCCCACGCGCCCCCGGAACTGATGCAGCTGCGCCAGACCGAAGCGTTCGGCGCCGTCAATCAGGATAACAGTCGCATTGGGGACATCAATCCCCACTTCAATCACCGAGGTCGCCACGAGGATGTCCAGCTCGCCCCGCACAAAGCGCAACATCACCTCGTCTTTCTCGTCGGAGCGCATCCGTCCGTGCAACAACCCCAAACGCAGGTCGGGGAAGACCTCTTGCTGCAGCCGCTCGTACTCCACCACCGCAGCCCGCGCCTCGATTTTCTCCGATTCCTCGACCAGCGGATAGATAATGAATGCCTGCCGTCCCTGGGCGACCTGATGGCGGATGAAGCCGTAGGCGGCCTCGCGCTGTCGCGCCGTGAGCACGCGGGTCTCGATGGGTTGCCGTCCCGGCGGCATTTCGTCCAGCACCGACACATCCAGGTGCCCCCACAGGGTCAGCTCCAACGAGCGAGGGATCGGCGTCGCCGTCATCACCAGCAGGTGCGGATTGTAGCCCTTCTGTCGCAGCGCCCCGCGCTGTTCGACGCCGAAACGATGCTGCTCATCAATGATGACGAGCGCGAGATTATGGAAGTTGACCTGTTCCTGGATCAACGCATGGGTGCCCACGACCAACGGCAAGGTGCCGTCAGCGAGGCCGGCGTAGATTTCCGAGCGCGCCGCCCCGCCGGTGCTCCCGGTAAGCAGGCGCAGCGTCGGACGCGGCTCAGGGAAGCGCTCAAAGAGGCGGTTCAAGCTCTTGAAGTGCTGTTCCGCCAGGACCTCGGTAGGCGCCATGAGCGCTGCCTGGAACCCGCCCGCGGCGGTCAACGCCATCAACAGCGCCGCCAGCACGGTCTTGCCCGAGCCCACATCGCCCTGCAGCAGGCGGTTCATCGGCTCCGGCGAGGCGATGTCTCGCACCATCTCCTCCAGCGAACGGCGTTGCGCGCCGGTGAGCTCGTAAGGGAGCGCCGCCACGTAGGCCGCCAGGGTTTCCTCCGCAATCTGCACCGGCTGCCCCGGCTGTGACTTCCACAGGCGTTTCTGGCGCAGCAGCCCCAACTGCAGATAGAGCAGCTCCTCGAAGGCCAACCGCCGTTGCGCCGCCTCGAGGTGCGCTCGATCGTCCGGGCGGTGAATGCCCCACAAAGCCCGGCTCAGCGGCAAAAGCCCATAACGCTGCCGCAAGTCCTCCGGCAGGGGGTCGCTCAGGCGTCCCGCCCAGGCCGTGAGCGTGCGCTGCAGCAGCTGCCGGAACCAGCGTTGCGTCAGGCCCTCCGGCAGCGAATAGACCGACGCGATGCGCCCCTCCTCCAGGTCATTGCGCCCCACCGGCCCCCACTCCGGGGAAGCCATGGTCAGGCGCCCCAGGTGCTCGCCGACGCGCCCACGCAATTCAATCTGCATCCCCGCCTTCAGGCGCCCTTCGAGGAAGCGGTTGTTGAACCAGGTCACTTCGAGCGTGCCGGTCCCGTCCCCCACGATGGCCCGGAAGAGGTACAGGCCGGGACGCACTTCCCGTCCCCCGGCCTCCCACACCGTGGCGATGACCGTCACCAGCTCGCCATACTCCAGGTGATCAATCGTCTTGAGCCGGGAGTAGTCCTCATAACGGCGCGGGTAATAGTGCAGCAGATCCGCGATCGTCCGCACACCCAGCTTTTCGAGATACGCCGCCCGTTTCTGCGCGACGCCGGGCAGGGTGGTCACGGGCGCCAGAACTCCCCGTCCAGGTTGCGCTGGAGGCTGCGCAGGTCGCGGCGCAGTCGGCGCGGGGATTTCCGCCGGCGCGCCGCCGCTTGTCGCCGACGCGGGAGGGGCCGACAGGATCGTCCACAGCTCCTGCAAGGCCTGCTGTCGCGCCTCAGGCTGAAGTCCACTGTAGGCGCAAAGGCGCACCGCTACATCTTCCACCCACGCCGCATCGCCAAAAGCCGCCAGCGCCTGACGACGCCAGGTATCGGCATACCGCCCCAATCCGCCGGCCACGGCTTTGTCCTGAAAGGCGTAATCTTTCTGCTCCAGCAAGAGCATCTTCTTCAAAGTATCGAGGGGATTGATCATGGTTTCCCTGTCACAAGAAATGTCGGCGCAATGCAGTCAGAGAGAGAAAACTACCAGCGCCGCTTCGCTGCCAGCTCTGGCCTATCAGCCAGCAAGGCCGCCACTCCCACGCCCGTAGGCCCGATGTGGGTCAAAAAGACCGGCCCCGCTTCCAGCATCAAGAACCTGTCCGGGGCGACGAGAGACTCCAATTCAACACGCAGCTCTTCCACCACGTCGAGAGGGGTCCGCGCGTAGAGCAACGCCAGCCGCTCCAACGGCGCGGCCTCCCGAACCCAGTCAGCAATGCGCATCAGGGCATTGCGATAGGTACGCACGCGCCCCCACAACTGCACGGCGCCCTCATGCAAGGCGATCAGCGGTTTGATCTGCAACAGGTCGCCCACCCATGCTTGAGTCCAGCTCACACGTCCGCTCGCGTGCAGATGCTCCAGCGACCCTAACATGCCCATGAGATACGTCCGCGAGGCCAGCGGCTCGACTTGAGAGAGAATCTCCGCCGCCGACAGGCCCTGCGCCGCCAGTTCCGCCGCCTGGAGCGCCTGCAGGCCCACCCCCATCGAGACTTGCCCCGTCTCAACCAGGTGCACACGCGCCCGCTCGAACTGCCGGGCAGCCAACAGCGCCTGCGCGCTCACACTACTCAGCCCGCGGGCCACAAACAGCCCAATAATGTCTTCAGCGCCCTCGTCGGCCAGCTCCGCATAGGCAGCCAGGAATTCCTGCACCGAGGGCGCCGCAGTCTGCGGACGTCCGTTCGTCCCCTCCAGGCTATGATAGAGCAATTTCCGATCGTTGAAAGCGTCGCTGCGATAGCTGCGCCCTTCGATGAACAGGTAAATCGGGACTACCTTGATTCCCAAGCTCGCCGCCACAGCGGGTGGCAGGTCTGCCACGCCGTCCGTGATGATCCGCACGCGCGTCCCCATGCAGGCTAACGCCAGGTCCCTTCATAGATGACCATCCCCAAGCCGTCAGCGCCAATGTGAGACGCGAGGATAGGATCATAAGCGACCATCGGGATATCACGGTTGGGCAAAACCTGTTCCAGGCGCGTCTTGAGTGTCAGCGCCTCTGGAGTGGGTGTTTCGCCCCCGTTGTGAAAAATGAGCAGCTCCTGAATCCGGCTGAATTCGGCAGCAAATTCCAGCAGCTTGTCCAACGCCTTCTCCGGAGCGCGACTTTTTTCCAGCGGGTTGATGTCGCCGTCCTCGATCACCAGGAAGGGATGAATGTTGAGCATCGAACCCAGAATCGCCTGCGTCGCACTCAGCTTGTGGCTCCGAAACAGGTAATCCAGGGTGTGGGTGATCATCACCAGGTAAATGCGGGGGATCATCCCCCGCACCCGCCGCACCACCTCCGCCGGCGGCAACTGCCCCTCTTGCAACAGCTCTCCCGCGCGCTCCACCAGCAACCCCAGTCCCAGAGAAATTGTCTGTGAATCGAGAATGGTAATATCACAACGCCCCAGGAACTCGCGGGCCGCGAGACGGGCGTTGTGCATCACCGGGCTGAGATGCCCCGAAGAAAGGATGACCAGCATCTTGTTGGTGCGAGAAAGCGTGCGCTCGAACACTGCCTGGAAATCCGCCGCCGAGGGGCCGATAATCTCCACGGGCTGTCGGTGCTGCGCCAGCCGCTGCAGCAAGGCGATATGCCCCTGCGTTTGTTGATCGTAGACGAAAGTTTCGCCGGCAGAACGCGCCACAATCGGCAGGGAAATGATCCCCAACTCACGCAAGCGCGCCGCGGGCAAAAATGCCGTGCCATCAGTGATCAGTTGGACTTGACTCACGGCGCCTCCTATTCTATCGAAAGCAAGTACGGATAATGGGCCTGCCCGCCGGCGATCACCTCAAATTCCAGGGCAGGATACAGCGCGGCCAACTCTTCGCCTAAGGCCTTCGCTGTTTCTTCCTCCACGTCCGCGCCATAATACAACGTCACCAGCTCGCGGTCTTCCAAGGGGACTTTCTCCAGCAAACGCCGCACGACTTCTTCAAAAGTCTTTCCCGTCACCACCAGCGCCTCATCCAACAGGCCGATGGCGTCGCCCTCATGGACCGTCACCCCATCCAAAGCCACATCGCGGACGGCATACGTCACTTCACCGGTGATGATTTCCCTGGCAGCGCGCGACATCGCCGCCGCATTGCCGTCGAGGGTCGCTTGCTGATCGAGGACCAACAGCGCGGCAATCCCCTGAGGCAGACTGCGTGTCGGCACGACGGCCACTTCCAACCCCTCAGCCATCTCCGCCGCCTGTTGAGCCGTCATGAGGATGTTTTTGTTGTTCGGCAGGATAATGGCTTTCTCCGTCTTGAGCGTTCGTAGCGCCTCCAGAATGTCCGCCGTGCTGGGATTCATCGTCTGTCCGCCGTGCACAACCGCGGTCGCGCCGAGGCTGCGGAAGACTTTTTCCAACCCCTCCCCGACAGCGACAGCTACCACGCTAATCGGCTGCGGTTCGCTCTCCAAGAGGATTGCCGGCAACGCGGGACCTGATGCGGGAGCCAGGGCCGCGGTCCGCCCGGCGATGAACTCCTGGTACTGCTGCGCCATGTTCTCCACCACCACATCACGCAGAGCCCCCTGCTGCGCGCCAAAACTGATCGGCACACCGGGATCGGCCACATGCACGTGCACTTTGACGGCGCGAGCATCCCCTACGACCAGGGGACAATCGCCCATCACCTCGATCCGCGCGCGAATCGCCGGCACATCCAGGTCATAATCTTCCCCCATGATGATAAATTGCACGTCATAGGGGTAATTCGCGTCAAATTCGGGTTCGGCGCCTTCCCCGTACCCGGCGGGATGGGGTTCCACCGCGGCCAGATTCACCACCTGCGCTGGACGTTCGCCCTCTTCTATAGACTGGCCCGTCAAATAGCGCCACATCCCCTCCAGGATCACCACCAATCCCTGCCCGCCGGAATCCACCACCCCGGCCTGACGCAAGACCGGCAGCAGCGTCGGGGTGCGAGCCTCCGCGGCCTTAGCGCGGCGCACCAGCTGTTCGAGCATCTGCGTCACATCCTGGGTCTGGGTAACCGCCACCTGGGCTTCCTCAGCCACCTCGCGGATCACCGTGAGGATCGTCCCCTCCACCGGTTTGACGACACCCTTGTAGGCCGTCTCGGCGGCCCGCTGCATGGCCTCAGCCAGACCCTGCACGTCCATGCGCAGTTGATGATCCAGGCCACGGGCAAAACCCCGCCAGATCTGCGAGAGGATCACGCCGGAGTTGCCGCGCGCGCCCATCAGCGCGCCATAAGCCACCTTCCCGGCAATTTCCCCGATATTGTCATCCTGCAGATACTCAATCTCATTCCAGGCCGAAGTCATGGTCAGCATCATATTCGTGCCGGTGTCGCCGTCAGGCACGGGAAAAACGTTCAACGCATTGATGGCGGCCTGATGCTGTCGCAGCCAGAGCAAAGCTGCGTGCACCATTTGCTTGAATTGTTGACCGTCAAGGCCAGATTGGGTTTCGGTTACTGCGTCCACCAATCAATCTCCCTTAATTAATCCAGATCGCTCACGCGCAATGCCTGCACGTGCACATTGACCGCATCCACGGGCAGTTCCAGGGCATGTTCGACCTGGTATTTCACCACGTGCTTCACGCTCTCGGCGACCGTGGCAATTCTCGTCCCGTATTCTACCACGACATACACATCAATGGTGATGTGCCGATTGTGCACCTGCAATTCCACACCCCGTTTACGATCCGTAGAAAGCATATCCGCCAGCCCCGACGCGAAGTTTTTCGGCACCGTGCCTACAACTCCATAGCAACGCTGCACAGCTTCGCTGACAATCGTAGCAATGGCAGCTGGGGCAACTTCGATCCTGCCACGAGCTTGCTGTTCCGTCATTCCCAACCCCTCCTGGTTGCATCTTTCCATCTTTGTGGTATCATCTTCCTCTGCTAATGAAACGCTAGAGGTGAACTATGGCAAAATGTGATATTTGTGGCAAGGGTCCGACTTTTGGTCACAACGTGAGCCACTCCAAGGTAGCAACGAATCGCATTTTCCGTCCCAATATCCAGCGCAAGCGGGTCTTGGTCAACGGAAAGTGGCAGCGCATCTACATCTGCACGCGCTGTCTGCGCACGTTGACCCGCGAATAACCCCAGCGGACCTCGCTGCGCTCCAAAATCGGCCCCGTTCGAAAGTGCGGGGCCGATTTGCGTTGTCCCAGACCGCAGCTCGGCGCGCCTCACAGGACGCTCACAGCCGCAGACCGCAACGCCGCCATAGCCGACGGGATGCCTTCAGGCGCGCCAAAGATGGCCGACCCCGCCACTAAAGTATCCGCACCCCCGGTGATGACGAGCGGCGCCGTCAGCGGGGTGATCCCCCCATCCACCGACAGCAACGCCGCGCTCCCTGCCACATTCAGCATCTGCCGCACGGCCCGCACCTTGGCCACCATCTCCGACAAGAACGCCTGCCCACCGAAGCCAGGATTCACGGTCATCACCAGGACCAGATCCGTCAGCGGCAGCACATAGCGCAAGGCCATCTCCGAGGTCCCCGGATTGAGCGCGACCCCCGCTCGAATCCCCAAAGCCCGAATGTGCTGCAGAGTGCGATGCAGATGCACGTCCGCCTCTGGATGCACAGTGAGAAGGTCCGCCCCGGCGCGGGCGAAATCTTCCACATAGCGCACGGGCTCCGCGATCATCAAATGCACGTCCAGTGGCAAACGGGTCACACGTCGTAACGCCGCAACGACGGGCACCCCCACGCTGATATTAGGGACGAAATGCCCATCCATCACATCCACATGAATCATCTCGGCGCCCGCGGCCTCGGCCGCCTGCACCTGTTCCCCCAGGCGCGAGAAGTCAGCCGCTAAAACCGAAGGCGCAATGTGTATCCGGCGTTCCATAGATGAATTATGATACACCGGTTGACGGAAAAGGCAACCGAAATGCACCTTCCCCGAAAGAAAACAAAATGGTTACGGAAACGTAAAACAAACCGTCAACACTTGACACCGCCCGCAAAAAACTGTACTATCATACACAGGGACGTGAGTACACTCAAAATTGGTGTTGGCTAGTCGCACAAGGAGAAAATTTAGAGGAGGTGAGGGATGTTCCAGAAAAGAATCCAGGAGAAATACGAGGCGCTTTCACCACGGTTCAGAGTGCTGGCAGATTTCATTCTCGAAAACACTTTGGACGCCAGTTTTTTGACGGCAACGGAGCTCGCCCGCCGGCTGGCCCTGGATCCGGCCACCGTCGTGCGCTTTTCCCAAGAATTGGGCTATTCCGGCTATCGCGAGCTGTCCCGGGAGATCAAACACTACGTCAACAAACAGCTCGCCCTGCGCTATCAGGAAGGAGATCCCCATGCCCAGGGGCCGGCAGAGCTCATCGCCAGGCTCACTGATGAGCTCAGCGATCGAATTCTCAACTTCAAAGTAGAGGCGTCGCGCATCGCCGAAATCGCCGCAAGGCTGCACGGAGCCGCGCACATCTACGTCCTGGGCCAGGGGGACAGCTTCGGCCTGGCCACCCTGTGGGTCACCTATCTACACTTCATTGGGCGTGCTGCTACTGCCGTACCCGCCGACATCGCCCACGCCGCGTTAATGCTGCGCGACGCCAAACCCGAAGACCTCATTTTTGCCATCGCGCTCGGCCTCGATCCGGACACAGAAATCGGCCAGGTAATTAGCGTCGCGCAGGCCCGGGGGCTCAAGGCCATTGTGATCTCCGCCAGCCCCACGCTTCTCCCCGCACGTCAGGCGGACATCAACCTGAGTCTCCCCGTCGAGACGCCTTCGGGATACCCCTCGTTCGACACATTCATGGCGCTGCTCTCGCTCCTCTGGCAGGCGCTCATCGCGCTGGACGAAGACAAAGCCCGTCAAGCCATCCACGATGCCACCGCCGCGCTCACCACACTCGTTGGACAGCAGGATCGCGTCCCCGAACACGAGATTGCCGCCATGCAGCGGCTGTGGAAGCAAGAATAGCCGCAGCTGCAGGCTGACTAAACGACGGGGGCGATTATCAAATCGCCCCCGTGTGTTATCCTCACCGACGCTTACGGCATCATCTCAGGATGAGGTTCTTCCCCGTCCGGATGCCATCGGGGTAGCGCCTCACCCGTCTTGGGCCACTCAGCGGTGTAAAAGGCCACGTAATCCGGCAATCCCAACGACCAGAGTTCGTCCACGTGCCCGCCCTCATGGAGCTGATAGGTGACCTTCGCTCCCTGCTCGAGCAAAAAATCGCGGAAAGCGATGGCCCCGGCCCGCGCCCAATCCCCATTTCCCGCCGTGAGATAGATCCGCTGTCCCGGCGCTCCGCTGCGTCCCAAAGTGTAAGGATCATAAGCCGGAGCAGGATAATTCAGTGCCAGGGCAGGACTGTGCCCCCCAATAATGGAAAACAGCTCTGGATGGCGCAGGCCGATCTCCAGCGACCACACACCGCCGCGCGAAATACCCCCAATGGCCCGCCCTTCAGGCTGGCGGAGAGTGCGATAGGTCTCATCCACCCGCGGCAGCAATTCATCCACAACCATCCCCTCGAAGGATTGCGGACCGCCGCTGGAGTTAACGTAGAGGCCGTCGGTGTCCTCGACACCGGGCAGCACAATGATAAAGGGACCCACCAGTTTCTGAGCGATCCAGGCGTCCGCCAGATCCAACAATCCCAAATTCACCCAATGCTGCTCATCCATGGGCCAGCCGTGAAGCATATACAACACCGGATAAGCGCGATCGGCATAATACTCATAGCACGGGGGCAAATGTACCAGATACTGGATTTGCTCCCCGTACATCGCTGTGCTACTGAACTCGCTTGCAATCGTGCGGCCGGTGCGCTCAGGACAAACTTTTGGGGTAGATGTTGGCGTAGGAGTAGGTGTGCAGGTGGGTGTGGGGGTAAACGTCGGCGTAGGCGTGATCGTAGGGGTAGCCGACGCCGTCGCGGTCGGCGTCGGTGAAGGGGTGCGCGTTGCCGTTGCCGTCGCCGAAACTGACGCCGCCGAAACAGCAAAGCTCCCCGGTTCACCCATCACATTGCATCCAGCCAACAGCAGCAGGAGCAACAAACCGAGGCACCACCGCCGCACCACCATTTCCGACATGCCAACTCCACCCCAAAAGATTTAACCGCGTTAGTGTAACACGGACAGCCTCAGCGTCAATGTACGCCTGACATGGAGTGAAGTCAATATCGTCGGACCTCAGCGCATAAACGCGCATGCCAGCCCGATTGCTATCGAGGCTGGCATGCTTCTGCAACTAACCAGAAGAGGTTTCCTGGCAATGACCTACTCTCCCAGGGGGCTGCCCCCCCAGTACCATCGGCGCTAACGGGCTTAACGGCTGGGTTCGAGATG
>JAAZNO010000689.1 GCA_012798275.1 Chloroflexota bacterium | reverse complement strand
CGCTCAACCGGCGGCAGAAACCCAGCGCCTCTTTGTGCGAATCAGGGCCGGCGATGCCGGCAGCGAGGGGCCGCCGGGACGCCCTCGGGGGGAGCTCCTCTCTGTCCCGCCGCTGCCCCGTTCCCCGGCTCCCTTCGTGGGACGTGAGACGGAACGCGCGGAGCTGGCCGAAATGCTCGCCAATCCCGATTGCCGTCTGATCACCCTCGTCGGCCCTGGTGGTATCGGCAAGAGCCGCCTGGCGCTCCAGGTGGCAGAAGAGCAGCGGGGCTTGTTTGCTGACGGCGTGGCGTTCATTTCCCTCGCGTCGGTAACTCACGCCGAGCTGGTGGCAACCCTGATAGCCGAAACATTGCGCCTGCCGGAGGCGGCTCACATCACGGCGCGGCGCCTGCTCGATCAATTGCGCGACAAGGAGCTGCTGCTGGTGCTGGACAACTTCGAGCACGTGTTGGA
The DNA here is from genome assembly GCA_012798275.1 of Chloroflexota bacterium. Lineage (GTDB taxonomy): Bacteria > Chloroflexota > Anaerolineae > B4-G1 > SLSP01 > JAAZNO01. The sequence continues at coordinate 6,776 of JAAZNO010000689.1, read as the reverse complement.
TTGCTGCGGGCTGCTCAGCGATTTGTTGCGCGCCGGCCGCCATCTCAAGGTGTTGGTCACTTCGCAGGAAAAATTGCGCTTACAGGAAGAATGGTTGTATTCCTTGCAAGGGCTATCATATCCGGCGGATGTCGCCAGCATAGGCGGCCCGCCGGAGGCCTACGACGCCCTGGCGCTCTTCCAGCAACGGGCGGCGCAGGTACAGCGGCACTTCAGCCTCAGCGCTGACGTGTTGTCAGACGTCATCCGCATCTGCCGGCTGGTGGAGGGATTGCCGCTCGGCATAGAGCTTGCCGCCGCCGCTGTCGGCGAGCAGCCGTGCGCCGCGATCGCCGGGGCGCTGGAGCGGACTTTCGACGCGCTGGAGAGCTCGCTGCGGGACGTGTTCGGGCGCCATCGCAGCCTGCGTGCTGTTTTTGAGTATGCGTGGGGGTTGCTGACCGCGGCGGAACGGGACAGTTTTGCGGCGTTGGCGGTCTTCGCCGGCAGTTTTGAGGCCGAGGCCGCTTGGGCGGTCGCGGGGGTGAATCGCGCGACGCTCACCGCGTTGGCGGCCAAATCTCTCCTGGCCTTTGACGGCGGGCGTTACTCGTGGCATGAGGCGACGCGCCAGTATGCGTGGGAGCAGCTGCTCGCCTCGGCCCGCGTGGAGCAGTTGCGCGATCGTCATGGCGCTTTTTTTGCCGCGCGCGTGCGCGACGGCGCCGCGTTGCTGGAGGGCCCATCAGCGCAGGCGGCGCTATCCGCCCTGGAAAGCGACCGGGCCGACATTCAGGCGGCGTGGAGTTGGGCCGTCTCGCAGCGGCAGATCGCCCTTTTGGCGGAGATGGTCGAGGGGCTCAGGAAGTTCTATCGCCGTCGCGGCCCTGTTGTGGAGGGGCTACGGCTGCTGGAGCAGGCGTTGGCGTTGCCGCCGGCGGCGCTGGCGCCGGACTTCGAGGCGCGGATGCGCGCGGCGGAGGTGCAGTTGCTGGGCCTGCAATTGCGCTTTGACGAAGGGGTGGAGAGCGCCACGCGATTGATCGCGTTGGGCGAGGGGTTGGGAGCGCCGTTGGTGCAGGCGGAAGGCTACCTGCTCGAAGGGCAAACTTTACAACAGCAGGGGAAGTTTGAGGCCGCGCAGCAGGCTGTGGAGAGCGGTCTGGAACGGCTGGATGCGCTTCAAACCACGGAAGGGGAACACTGCCGTCTCACGGCGAACCTGCTGCGCGAGTTGGGAAATATCGCCCTACGTCGCGGCGACCTGGCCATGGCCGAGGCGCATTATGCCGCGGCGCTGGAGCTGTTTCGCGCGCTCGAAGACGCGGGGGGTGAATGTGCCGTGCTCAACAACCTGGGGAATGTTGCCTTCGACCGCGGGGAGTACGTTGCGGCGCAGGCGCATCTCACGGCAGCGCTGGCGCTGTACCGGAAATTTGGCAACCTTCCCGGGGAGGCTAAGGCGCTAAACAACCTCGCCAACGTCGCGGCAGATCAGCGGGATTATGGGGTAGCGTTGCAATACTATCGCGAGGCGTTGCAGATTCATCAGGCCTTGGAGAACTTGCCGGCGCAGAGCGCGGTGCTCAACAATCTGGGGGCGCTGTATTGGGAATTGGGCCTGTACGCCGAGGCGCGCGAGACGTATCAGCAAGCGCTGGCCATTTTTCGGGAGTGCGGCAATCGTCAGGCCGAAGGGGAGACCCTGGCTAATCTCAGTTTGGTGGAACTCCAGACCGGCGACTTACAGGCGGCGCTGCGTTTGGCACAGGAGGCCACAGCTGCATCGCAGGAGAGCGGCGACGTGTCCAACCTGGCGAACGCCTGCACTTATCTGGGAAAAATTCATGCGGCGTTGGGGCAGGTCGCTGAAGCTGAACGGGGGTATCGCCAGGCGCTCGCGCTCCGGCAAGAGCTGCCTCATCCCGGCCGTCTGTTGGAGCTGCAAGTCGAGCTGGCCGCGCTCACTCTACGTCGCGGCAAGTCCGTTCAGGCGCTGGCCGACATTGCCCCCGTCCTGGTGGCCTTGGAGAACGATGAGGCTTTGGAGGGCGCGGAGGAGCCCTATCGGGTGTTCTGGCTCTGTTATGAGATCCTGCGCGCTAACGCTGACCCACGGGCAACGCCGCTGCTGGCCCGGGCGCGACGTCAGCTGCTGGCCCAGGCTGCGCGTATCCCCGATGCGGGGCTGCGCCGCGCATTTTTGGAAAACGTCCCCGCTCACCGGCAGATCATGCACGACGTGTAAGAGACGTCGAAGCCAAAGCTCACGGCTGAGCGCGACGGGATCTACATGGCGCGGTCTGTCCATCCGCGGTCGGCGGGCTCTCATCGCGAGCTAGAGGGTGCGGCGAATCTCCTCCAGGGTCTCGCGGGCCGACGGCGCGATGTTGAAGAATTGTTGGAGATTGGCGCAGGCGTAGTCAGCGCAGTGCGCGCAATTGGCCACGCCGCGCTCGCTGCCGCAGGCGCGGATGGGGCACATGCTGCCATAGCTGTTCAACCGTTCACCTGCCAGGCACCCATCGCACATGACGTTGGCCGCCGTCATATCGGGGGCGTTGTATTCCCGCCGCCATTTGGCTGCCAGCCGCTCCAGCCCCGCCGTGTCGTTGGCCTGCGTCAGCAAATACGCCTCACACTCGGAACAGACAAGTCCGCAGTAAGCTACAATGCGTTCCATGGTTCGATTCCCTCCTCTGTCATACTTCTACGGTAACTGTTCAGCCATTGGCTAAAAAACGCAAGGCTTCCTGGCGACTGCTGAAGATTGAGAATCAACTCTTGCTCCCCATCCCCTGGCCCCTTCCCCCCGCGCACGCGGGGGGAAGGGGAACTTTTTTTGTGGGATTTTGCAGGCGGGCGTAGCCCGCCTGCAAAATCCCCTTATTTCTTCTCCCCCTCCCCAACGGCGCAGGCGCCGTTGGGGAGGGGCAAAAGCTAGAGCTCATAAAGGTTTATCCATCGCCGTCAAGCTACCTGACGCCAGGCTGAACAATTACCTTCTACGTTATTCATTCTACCACAGAACCAGAGTTTGCTCGATGAAGAGCGCCTTGCGACGATACAGCATGACAACTTTTGAGATTCTTTGTGGTATAATAGGGATGATAGAACTTCTGTTCTAAAAAGGATCACCATGGAACCCAATGAGATTATCATCCGTGGCGCGCAGCAGCACAACCTCAAGCACCTGGACGTGCGGATTCCGCGCAACAGTCTGGTGGTGCTGACTGGCGTGAGCGGCAGCGGCAAATCCTCTCTGGCTTTTGACACGATCTACGCTGAGGGGCAACGGCGGTATGTGGAGAGTCTCTCCTCGTATGCGCGGCAGTTCCTGGGGCAGATGGAGAAGCCTCGCGTGGACTTCATCGGCGGCCTGAGCCCCGCCATCGCCATCGAGCAGAAGGCGGTGAGCAAGAATCCCCGCTCGACGGTGGGCACGGTCACGGAGGTGCTGGATTACCTGCGCGTGCTGTTCGCGCGGGTGGGAGAGGCGCATTGTCCGACGTGCGGACGACCGGTTCACGCGCAGAGCGCGCAGCAGATCGCCGATCAGATCGCCGCGCTGCCTGCCGGAACGCGCTTTCAGCTTCTCGCCCCCGTGGTGCAGAAGCGCAAGGGGACGCACGCCGACGTGCTGGAGCAAGCGCGCCTGGCGGGGTACACTCGCGCTCGTGTGGACGGGGTCCCGGTGGAGCTCAGCGCCTCCATCAAACTGGCGAAGACGAAAAGCCATACCGTGGAGCTTATTGTGGATCGCCTGGAGCTCCCCGAAGCGCCTGGCGCCGACTTTCACACGCGGTTGCTGGATTCCGTGGAGACGGCCTTGCGCGCTGCGGAAGGGGTGTTGGTCGTGGACGTGGTCGGCGGAGAGGAGCTGCTCTTCAGCGAGCAGCACGCCTGCGCCCATTGTGGGATCAGCTTCCCGGAGCTGACCCCGGCGCTGTTCAGCTTCAACTCGCCTGCGGGAATGTGCCCGGAGTGTAACGGCCTGGGGACGCAGCTGGAAGTGGATCCAGCGCTCATCCTCCATGATCCGACCCTCTCGCTGCTGGACGGCGCGCTGCGCTGGTATGGCGAGCTCCGCAAGAAACAACGCAGCTGGACTCTGCGGGAGCTGGAGGCGATCGCCCGGCATTACGGCGTGAGCCTGGAGACCCCCTGGCAGGAGCTGCCCGAGGAGTTCCGTCACACCTTGCTGTACGGGTCTGGCAAGGAGCGGATCAACTTCAAATATGAAGGGGACCGCGACAACGCGACCTGGTCCGGCGAGATGCAGCGCCCCTTCGAGGGGATCGTCGCCTGCATCCGGCGGCGTTTCCGTCAGACGAAGTCCGAGTACACGCAGCGGTGGTATCTCAGTTTTATGAGCGAGCAGCCCTGTCCGGCCTGTCAGGGCGCGCGGCTGCGGCCCGAAGCACGTGGTGTCACCGTCGGCGGGCTAACTTTGCTGGAGGTGGGGCGGATGACGATTGACGCCGCCCATGCCTGGATCGCGTCGCTGGGAGGGACTTTTGACGCTGAGCAGCTGGAGATCGCCGGCGAGGTGCTCAAGGAGATCCGCGATCGCCTGCAGTTCATGCTCAACGTGGGGCTGCACTATCTCACGTTGGATCGTCCGGCGCCCTCGCTTTCCGGCGGCGAGGGGCAACGCATCCGCCTGGCGAGTCAGATCGGCTGTGGACTGGTGGGCGTGCTCTATATCCTCGACGAGCCGAGTATCGGTCTGCACGCCCGCGACAACCGCGCCCTGCTCGACACGTTGTTGCGCCTGCGGGACATGGGCAATACGGTGTTGGTGGTCGAGCACGATGAGGAAACCATGCGTCACGCGGATTGGATCGTGGATTTGGGGCCCGGTGCGGGCCTGCTCGGCGGCGAGGTGGTGGCTGCCGGCACGCCGCAGCAGATCATCGAAAATCCGCGCTCGCTGACGGGGCGCTATCTCAGCGGCCAGCTGGCCGTCGTCTCGCCGAATGGCGGACGCCGCACGCCGCGGAACGGCAGCCTCGTGTTGCGGGGCGCGACGTTGCACAATCTCAAGAACGTGACGGCGCGTTTCCCGCTGGGCGTGCTCACCTGCGTCACCGGCGTGAGCGGCAGCGGCAAGAGCAGCCTCGTCGCGGAGACGTTGTATCCGGCGCTGGCGCGGACGCTCAATCGCGCGGAAACCCGTCCCGGCCCCTATGAGCGGCTGGAGGGGCTGGAGTACCTGGACAAGGTCATTGACATCACGCAAGACCCCATTGGGCGCACGCCGCGCTCGAATCCGGCGACCTACGTGGGCGTCTTCGACGAAATCCGCCGCGTGTTTGCCGCGACGCCGGAAGCGAAGATGCGCGGCTACGGCAGTGGCCGTTTCAGCTTCAACGCGAAGGGCGGACGCTGCGAGGCCTGTAGAGGGCACGGGCAACGGCGGATTGAGATGCACTTTCTCGCGGACGTGTGGGTGACGTGCAAGGAGTGCCAGGGCACGCGCTACAACCGCGAGACCTTGCAGATTCGCTACAAGGGCAAGAACATCGCCGAGGTGCTGGACATGGACGTGCAGGAAGCGCTGGAGTTCTTTGCGGCGCATCCCAAGATTGCCCGGCAGCTCCAGACGTTGCACGAGGTGGGCCTGGATTACGTCAGGCTGGGGCAGGCAGCGACGACGCTCAGTGGCGGCGAGGCGCAGCGCGTCAAACTGGCGAAGGAGCTCAGCCGTGTGGCGACAGGACGCACCGTCTACATCCTCGATGAGCCGACAACGGGCCTGCATTTTGCTGACATCCAGAAGCTCCTCGACGTGCTGCATCGTCTCACCGCGGCGGGCAACACTGTCATCGTCATCGAGCACAACCTGGACGTGATCAAGACCGCCGATTGGGTCATAGACCTGGGCCCGGAGGGAGGCGAGGCTGGCGGCTACATCATCGCGGAGGGCGCGCCGGAAGCCGTGGCGCAGGTCGAGGCGAGTTACACCGGGCAATTCCTGCGACGGGTGTTAGGAGCTCCCGCAGGCGGCCGTCGGAGTTGAACGTTTGAGTTCCGCTCCTGAGCCGCAGGGGTATAATGTGAGAGCGTTTCCGTGCAGTGATGGCACTCGTCCTACGTCTGGAACATGAGGTGTGACATGAAAAAAAGGCTGTTTTGGGGATCGGTCGTGCTATGGTTGGTGCTGCTCCTTTCCGCTTGCGGCGGGCAGGCGAAGCCGCAGACGCTCTCTGGAGATGCGCGGGATGCCGTGCTGGCGTACAGCGAGGACATGACGGACAACTTGCTCACCGGGCTGAGTGAGGGGGATTACGCGGCCTTCTCACGAGATTTCACGGAGCAGATGGCAACGTCGCTTTCTGAAGCGAAATTTCCCGAGCTGACGCTGCAGATCATCGGCAAGCTGGGCGCCTACGTCTCCCGCGAAGTTCAAAGCGTGGAGCAAGTGGATGAGTTCGTCACGGTGACCTATGCTGCCAAATTCGAGCAGGACGATCCCGTGACCGTGCGCGTGGTGTTCGAGGCCGCTGAGCCGCACCGGGTCACCGGCTTGTGGTTTGATTCGGCGAAGCTGCGCCAGCAATAAGCGCGTTTCTTTCCGCTCCTGGGAGCGAGGCCTTTTGAGATTGCGTCATTGAGGGCCTGCGGGAACGGCTTGGGGGTCAGTTCATCTGTGTGACCCCCGGCAGAAATCGGGGGCCGCATGGGTGATGTCGGGCTTATTGAAGAGACGGTGCCCGATTGAAGGGGGAGAATCCCATGCCTGAATTACCGGAGATCGCCATTTTCGCCCGCGATATGCAAAAAGAACTGTCCGG
>JAAZNO010000688.1 GCA_012798275.1 Chloroflexota bacterium | reverse complement strand
TTGTCACGGTTGATGCCGCCATCGGCCGTGCCGACAGCGTTATCAATCAACACCTTGACGCCCACATCCTCGAGATTCAGCTTGTAGACTTCGCCGAAGTCGGTGTTGACTTTCGGATCGCTCCAGTCATTCACCTGGAGAACGAGGGTGAAGGGCTTGCCGCTGGGCAGGTCGCGCCAGCCGTCGCCATCGGCGTCCACGAAGCCGGCCTTGTCGAAGGCTTCCTTGGCCTTGTCGGGGCTGTACTCAGCGTAGGCACTCGCCCACTCCTGGAACACCTTCTTGCCCTCTTCGCTGGCAAAGTGCGGGGACTGCGGGCTGATGGTGAAGTTCTTCACCTCGCCGAGGCCGTCCCAGACCACATCCAGCACGCGCTGGCGGTCCATCGCGTAGGAAAGCCCGACCATGAAGTCGTGATTGCGCAAGAGAGCGCGAATTTCCTTGTCTTCCTCAGACTCCTTGGCCGGATCGTACTCCATGTCGCGGTGGAAGTCCTGGTTGACGATGATCCCCGGCCACGCGCCCGCGCCGTTCATCCAGCCGGGCACCAGCCGGTAGTTGCCGGCTTCCGCATTCTCGAGCAGGAAGGGTGTGTCACGCGGGCTGCCGTTGTAGCGGAAGACGCAGTCATAGCGGCCCTGCGCGACCTGCAGCAAGCGGACCTCGGAATCCTCCACCAGCTCCGTGCGGACGTAGTCAATGTAGGGCAGTTGATTGCCCTCGGTGTCTACCTTCCAGTAGTAGGGGTTGCGCTCCAGGAGCAGATACTCGCCAGCCTTGTACTCCTTCAAGCACCAGGCCATGAGGCAGGGATAACCGGGGGTTTCGAACCAGCGGTCCATCCGATCGAGCTCCGTGTACCCTTCCTCACCAGGCTTGCCCTCGTAGTCAGGATGATACTGCTTGAGGAAGTGCGCCGGCTTCATCAGCGGCTCCCACTCCCAGGTGCCCTGCGCCAGGATGTAGGGCATGATATACTGCGGTTTATCGAAATGCAGCACCCAGGTGATGTCGTCGGGGAATTCCATGGTGATGGGGGTACCGTCGCTGTTGCGCGCCCACCACGGGACGGTCGAGGTCTTGTAATCCTCATTCAAGGCCAGGTCTTCCCACCAGAACTTCAGATCGGCGGTCGTGAAGGGCACACCATCAGACCACTTGATGCCCCGGCGGAAGGTGAAGGTGATGGTCTTGCCATCGTCAGACCACTCCGGCATCTTGATGAGCAAGCCCGGCTCGTAGCCGGTGAGGTCAGCCTTCCAGCGAACGGGCGGATCGTACAACTTCATCTTGATGTTGCCGGCGCCGGCCCACCAGGTCACCGTATTCCAGGTGCCGCCGTACTTGCCGATGGAATCCCACGGCTTGATCACCATGATGTCCTCGGCCACGGGCAGGCGCTCCTCAACGGGGGGCAGATCCCAGCTATCGAGCATGGGAGCCTGCTTATACTGCGCGGGCGCGGGCGGCGCTTCCGTTGCCTCCTGAGTCGGCGCGGTCGTCGCTTCCTGAGTCGGCGCGGTCGTCGCTTCCTGAGTCGGCGCGGGGGTTGTAGTCCCGCCGCAGGCAGAGAGCAGCATTGACAGCACGATCAATGCGCCAAGCACGGTAAACAGTTGCTTCTTCATGCGATCTCCTCCTAAGAAAATACTGGAAACTGGGTTAACGATTATCAAAAACGTGAAACGGATTCTCGCAGTTTTTTAACCCGACCATCACCCCCTTTCCTTAAAGGAAGAACTTGTGCGAGCTCGCCCTCAACACTGCCGGCGCCAAACTCGACCTCAAGCTTACGCGAATGGAAACATTCTCGCTGCCGCTTCACGCTCTTCCCGGTCTCCCGTCAACCAACGTCGCCGACGAGGATCTGCAACAAGCGCGTCGTATGGCGCAGTGTCTCCTCCACTACCGCTCCCTGCCACAGCGCGCGGTACACCGTATCCTGAAGCACCCGCGACAGCTGCATGTAATTCACCAGCTGCGGCCGCAACCGCGCATAGTGCAACAAGGGCACAATCAACGTCAGCCAGGGATGCTGCGGCGAGATGAGATTTTCATTGACCGCGCGATAGGGCGAGAGTTGCAGGTTCTCCATGCAGAATTCCGCCGAGAGCTCCGCGCTCGCGGCGAGCTTCAGGATTTCGAAGCTCAATTCGTGATTGGGAGACTGCTCCAGGATGGCCCAGCTCGTCCCGCCGAGAGAACAAGTGGGAGGCGTTTCCAGCGTCGGGCGCGGCACCGGGACAAAACCCAAATGCCGGCTGACCTCCTCTTCGTCCTCCCAATCGCTGTCTTCCTGAATGCGCGGCCATTCGTAAGTTCCCCCCAAAATCATGGGCACCACTCCCTGCGACAGCAGCGGGGGAAAATCCCACCAGGGGGTATCCGCCATATTCGGCGGCAGGAGCTGTCGCCGGGTGAGCGTGATCTCCCGCAGAAAACGCAGCGCCTCCTGCAGGCCCGGCAACAACGTCGCCAGGGCGCCCTCGCCAGAGGTGATCGCGCCGCTGGCCTCGGCCCCCCACACGAAGGGGATCAACAGGTTGACCGTGGCTTCGCCGCCGAGTTCGCTCACCGGGAAAGCCGTGACATACCGGTGTCCCAGGCGTTGCATCACTTCCGGGCGGGCAAAATAATCCAGGAGCGCCAGCCACTCGGGCCAGGTTTGGGGCGGCGTGAGTCCCTCTTGCTCGAACCAGTCCTTGCGATACCACAGACCGGTCACATCTGTCTGCACCGGCAGGCCGTACAGACGGCCATCGGCCTCATTGCCCTGATACACCAGGGGCTCCAGGCCCTCGCAAAGCCGCCGGGTCCAGCGGGCATCCAGCGCCTCCGCCGGGGTGAGGTACCCCCCCAGAGCATAGTCACAGATCCACACATAATCCATCGGAGCAATGTCGGGCGCCTTACCCTGCGCCACCAACCGTCGCAACACGTGATGGAAATCGCTACGCGAAGAAATGGTGGAACTGATGCGCACTCGCTGCTCGGGATGCAGCTGGTTCCACAGATAGACGGCCTGCTCCAGTGTCGCCAACCAGCGAATGTCGTGATGCGTCACCAGCCGCAGCTCCAGCTGCCCTTCTTGAGAGGTGTTGACGGGGGCCACAAAAGTTCCCTGCCCGGCGCGGCGATAGATGTAGCCTTCACGCGCCAGATCGGTGAGCGCCCGCCGCACCGGCGCGCGACTGACACGATGCCGCTCGCACAACTCCATTTCCGTGGGCAACCGATCACCTGGGCGCAGCTCGCCCATTTCAATCAGCTCTTTGAAGTAGCACGTCAACTGATAATAGATTGGGATCGGTGAATTGCGGTCTATCATTGCCCTCTCTGGCAGTCCATGAGGCACATTGGTATAACTTTATACCATTATAAGCGTAAAATGTATCTTTGTCAAGAGCCAAGAGCTGCGAACTGCGCCTCAAAGAAGCGCCCGGCCCCACACGGGCCACGCTCACTCCGCCCGCAGATCGAAGTCGTAGGGACGACCGTGATAGTAGAGGCGAAAACGCAAGCGCGACCACCCCTGAGGGAGGCGCGGCGTGGCGGTCAGGCCGTTTTCGGTCAGGCGAATGCCGCCAAAGCCGAACACCACCGCCTGCCACACGCCGCCCGCCGTCGCAGCGTGAATGCCCTCGTGGGTGTTGCCCCGCACATCCTGCAGATCGGTGCGCGCGGAATGGATGAAGTGCTGATACGCCGCCGCCACATCCCCCTGTCGCGCCGCAAGCGCGGCCTGAATTGCCGGCCCCAACGAGGAACCGTAACTCAAATCGGTGCGCGGAGTGTAATAATCCCAGGCGCGCTTGATCGTCTCGGCATCGTACTCGGATTCCAGGAGATACAACAGCATCAACACATCGGGCTGCTTGAGAATCTGATACTGCTGCGTCTCCTCAATGCCCAACAAAAATTGCATGGATTTGGTGCGCGGCTCGTAATCCGCCAGATCCACCGATTTCAGGTTGAAAAAGCCCTCAAATTGCTCGATCAAGCCGGTCGCCGGGTCAACCGGGATGAACATCCACGCGATGATGTCCCGCCAGTGCTCCAGTCGCGAAGGGGTCAGGTCCAGCGCCCGTTCCAGCTCGGCAGCCTTCTCCGGCGCACAGGTGCGCAGCCAATCAAAGACCTCCAAGGCCGTCTGCAGATTCCAGACTGCCATGCGATTGGTGTAGGCGTTGTTGTTGACGTGATCGTGATATTCGTCGGGGCCGATCACATCATGGATTTCGTAGCGTTCGGCGTCGGCGTGCCATTCAGCGCGGGAGCCCCAAAAACGCGCCGTGTCGAGCAGGATTTCCGCGCCGTAATCACGCATAAAGGCATCGTCGCCGGTCGCGCGCCAGTATTGCATCACGGCATACGCCACATCGGCGGTGATGTGCAGCTCGATGTCGCCGCACCAGATGCGAATCAGGCCGCCGTCGGGTCCGGGAACCCACCGCGGGGTGGTCTCGTCGCCGGTCGCGGCGCTCTCCCAGGCAAACATCGCGCCCTCGTAGCCGTTCTCCTGCGCCTTGCGTCGCGCGCCGGGAAGGGTGTGATAGCGGTAATGCAACATGTTACGCGCCAGCGCCGGCCGGGCAAAGATGAAGAAGGGCAGCATGAAGATTTCGGTGTCCCAAAAGACATGGCCGCGATAGCCCCAGCCACTCAACGCCTTGGCGGGGATGCTCACCCGATCGTCGTTGTGCGGCGCGGCAATCAACAGCTGAAACAGGCTGTAGCGCAATGCCAGGTCGGCCTCATCCTCGCCCTCGATGGTGACATCGGCGGCCTCCCATTCGGCGCCCCACGCCGCCTCACTGTCCGCGCGCAGCGCCTCATAGCCGGCGGCGACCGCCCGCTGCAATTTGTAATGCGTCGCGGCGCGCACGTCCGGGACATCGCGTCCGGTGTAGACCGTGACCAGCTTGTCCACGACCAGCGTCTGCCCCGGCTGGATCTCCGTGGCCGCGATGAGCGTTGGAAGCCAGTCGCAATCCTGCGCGGTGAGCGTCGCCGCGCCGCCCTCTACCGAGAGATGCGCCGCCATTCCCAACGCCTGCAGGGACCCGCGCGTCCGCAGTTCCAGGTAGACGCTGCCGGGATCCAGCGCTCCCTGATCCCGCCATTCCCAGTGCAGCAGGCCGAGGTTTTCCACAAAGCCGGGCAGGCCCGCGCGGAACTCTACCGGCCCGCTGAAATCCACCGAGGTGAGCCGGCACCGCACGGCCAGCACGTGCTCATCGGCCAGGCTGGCGAAGCGCTCGAAGGCGAGCTCCACCGTATGCCCGGCGGGGCTGCGCCAGTGCACCGTGCGCCGCAACACCCCCGCTGCCAGATCCAGCTCGCGGCGGTACGCCAGCACGGTCCCCTGCTCCATGCGGAAGCGTTCGCCGCCAATCACGACGACGAAGTGAATCCAATTGGGAGCGTTGACCAGCTCCGTGTGGACGATGGGGGTGTCGTCGAACAATCCATGGATCAAAGTCATTGCCTGTTCGCCAGAATACCCCTCTTCGAACGTGCCGCGCGTCCCCAGATAGCCGTTACCGATGGTGAATACCGTCTCTTGGCGATGCAATGCCTGCGAATCGAAAGCTTCTTCAGTGACATAACGGTTTTTCATGGATCCCTCACTGAGAAAAGTAATAGGTAATGGGTAATGGGTAATGGCAACCAGCAACCAGCAACCAGTATCCAGCAACCAGTATCCAGCAACCAGTAACCAGCAACCAGCAACCAGTATCCAGCAACCAGTATCCAGCAACCAGTAACCAGCAACCAGCAACCAGTATCCAGCAACCAGCAACCAGTATCCAGTATCCAGTCTACCCCCACAAGGCGTTGAGAAAGCGAATTTGCGCCAGGGTTTGATGGGCGCCGCCGCCTTCGTGTTGGTTGAAAGGCCAGATGCAAATCTCTTTGGGGCCGGCGTAAATGTTATAGGCCGCGTACACCGTCGAAGGCGGGCAGACGTCATCCATCAGCCCCACGGAAAAGAGCGCCGGCGCCTTGGCGCGCGCGGCAAAATTCACGCCGTCGAAGTAAGCCAGCGTGTGGAAGACCGCCTCCACCTGCTCACGATGGATCTTGCAATAGCGGGTCAGCTCGTGATAGGGATCGCGGTCGGTGACCTCCACCGCGCGGCGGTAATGGCAGAGGAAGGGGACGTCGGACAACGCCGCCGCCACATCGGGGACGAGACCGCTCACCGCCAGGGTGATGCCGCCGCCTTGACTGCCCCCCGCCACGGCGACCCGCGCCGCATCCACTGCCGGATGGGCGCGGGCGGTCTCCACGGCCCGCACGGCATCAGCAAACACCCGACGGTAGTAATACGTGTGAGGATCGAGAATCCCCTGCGTCATGTAGCCGGGATGATGGGGAGCACGCCCTTCCAGGGCCCCATCGGGTGTATCACCATGGCGCCAGGTGCTCCCCTGTCCGCGCGTGTCCATCACCAGATGGGCAAAGCCGACGCTGCTCCATAACAGCCATTCGGTAGGAAAACCACGTCCGCCGCCATAGCCGATGTATTCGACCACACACGGCAACGGACCGGAACGCTCACGCGGCAGCAGTAGCCACCCCTTGATGGGCTGCCCGCCATAGCCGGCGAAGGTCACGTCGAAGACCTCCATGCGCCGCAAGCCGTAATCCACAGCCTCGAAGCGGGGCGCGAGAGGCCAAGCGCGCGTCTCGGCGAGCGTCGCCTGCCAGAAAGCCTCGAAATCCGTCGGCTCCTCCCGCAGCGGGCGGTAGGATTGCAACGCCTCTAACGGCATGTCGAAATACATGGGATCAGTCTCCTCCTCGGAAAATAGAGAGCCGTGAGAAGAGAGTCGTCACAGCCTCTGATCACGGGCTATGGTTCACATGGTGACTGTTCAGCCATTGACTAAAAAACGCCAAATTTCCTGGTGGCCGTTGAAGATTGAGGATCAATTTTTCCCCTATCCCCTGCCCCTTTCTCCCGCGCGGCGGGGGAAAGGGGCGCTCTTTTTGTGGGGTTTTGCAGACGGGCTACGCCGCCTGCAAAACCCCCTTATTTTTTTCCCCCCCTCCCCAACGGCATTTGCGCCTGGGCACGTGGACACGTTTCGCACGCTCAGCGGAAAAGTGTAGCACAGTTCACCAAAAGGCCAACTGCACGAGCACGCGTTCCCTCCCCAGGCGTTCGCTCTCTTTGATAAAAGCCTGCCACAGGGATACAAATGTCAATTGACTTATCCACAGACGGGATATAATATAACCTATGGTTAGCTTCGGCAATCTAAATCGCGTATGGGAGTCCATACCATGTGGAGAGCGCAGCCGGCGCCAATGACGATGCTTCAACCCAAGTCAACCAGACGCCCGCCACGGGGAATGTTTTCCCCGAACTGCGAACGTGCATGGCGACGACACGGCATTGCAACACACATTGTCTGCCGGACGCTTCCCCCTTGAAGCCCGCGTGCCTCTCGAAATCACCTTTTTCCGAAATCTTCGCTTCCGCAGTTGAACTGAGCCCAGGACAAGAGAGTATAAATGCTGATAAGGCATGACGATCGCCGGTATAGACAAAAGCGAGTCAAACATTGTAACCCTATGATAACGGCGGGAGACATGAGGGAAGCCGCAAAGCAGCCAGCCATTCTTTCAGGAGTTAAAAACGCATGACGGGACAGCAAACACAATCGGCCTCACAACATCTGTTGGACATTAGAAAACTGGAGACGCAATTCTACACCGAGGACGGCATCGTCCACGCGGTCAACGGCATTTCGTACACGATGGACGAAAGCGACACCTTGGGCGTGGTAGGTGAAAGCGGTTGCGGCAAGAGCGTGCACGCGCTCTCCATCATGCGGTTGATCCCTCAGCCGCCAGGAAAAATCACCGGCGGCGAGGTTTTCTTTCAGGGACGCGACCTGCTCCACCTCACCGACGACGAGATGCGGCGAGTACGCGGCGCCGAAATCGCCATGATCTTCCAGGACCCCATGACCTCACTCAACCCGGTGCTGACCATTGGGTACCAGATCATGGAAGCGCTCAAGCTGCACCAGGGCATGGATAACAAAACTGCCCGCGAACGTGCGGGAGAACTGCTGGTGCTGGTAGGCATCCCCGAAGCCCAACAACGGCTGGACGACTATCCTCATCAGTTCTCCGGCGGCATGCGCCAACGCGCGATGATCGCGATGGCGCTCTCGTGCAACCCCAGCCTGCTGATCGCCGATGAGCCCACCACGGCCCTCGATGTCACCATCCAGGCTCAGATTGTGGAGCTCGTCAAGCGTTTGCAGGAGAAGCTCGGCATGGCGGTGATCTGGATCACGCATGACCTGGGGATCGTCGCCGGCATGGCCCGCCGGGTGAACGTGATGTACGCCGGCAGCATCATCGAGTCCGGCCCCGTCAAGGAAATCTATGGCAATCCCCGGCACCCTTACACCGTAGGGCTGCTGGGCTCCCTCCCCGCCGCGCGACGTGACCACACGCACCGGCTGTACTCCATCAAAGGCGAGCCGCCGGACCTGTTGGGTCTGTCCCAGGGATGCCCCTTCGCCCCGCGCTGCGCCTACCGCGTAGAACGGTGTAATTTCGAGACGCCGGTTCTGGAAGACGTCGGCCCAGGGCATGTGGCTGCCTGCTGGGAAAAAGAGAAGGTGAGGAGAATACAATGACCATGGCTGTCCCCACTACGTCCCCAACCGACACGCGCGAAGTCGTGCTGCGCGTGGAAAATTTGAAGAAGTATTTCCCCATCAACCGTGGCATATTCCAACGGCACGTGGGGGATGTCAAGGCCGTGGACGGCGTGAGCTTTGATGTTCATCGAGGGGAGACCCTGGGCCTGGTCGGCGAAAGCGGCTGCGGCAAGACCACGACAGGCCGCACCATCATCCGCCTCTATGAACCGACGGCGGGGCGCGTGGATTTTCTCGGGCATGACATGGCGCTGCTCAAGGGCGAGGCCCTGCGGCAAATACGCCAGAAGATACAGATGATCTTCCAGGACCCCTATGCTTCGCTGAATCCCCGCATGAGCGTCTTCAGTATCGTCGGTGAGCCGCTGGAAGTCTTCCACGTCGCCGCCGGGGAAGAACGCAAGGATCGCGTGGCAGAACTGTTGGAACTGGTGGGCCTGAACCCGGATTTCATGCGCCGCTATCCGCACGAGTTCTCCGGTGGTCAGCGGCAACGCATCGGTCTGGCCCGCGCGCTGGCGCTCAATCCCGATCTCATCATCTGCGACGAGCCGATCTCGGCACTGGATGTCTCGATCCAGGCGCAAGTCGTCAACCTGCTGGAAGATCTCCAGGAGAAGCTGGGGCTGACGTATGTGTTCATCGCGCACGATCTGAGCATGGTGCGCCACATCAGCAACCGGGTGGCAGTGATGTACCTGGGCAAGATTGTGGAGCTCACCGACCGGGATACGCTGTACAGTAATCCGCAGCACCCCTACACGCAGGCGCTGCTCTCGGCAGTCCCCGTCCCCGATCCGGTGGTCGAGGAAAAACGTCACCGTATCATCCTGGAGGGGGACCTGCCCAGTCCCGCCAATCCGCCCAAGGGCTGCAACTTCAACACGCGCTGCCCCAAGGTCTTCGACACCTGCTTCGAGGTGGAGCCAGACATTGTCGAGATCGCGCCGGGCCATTTTTGCGCCTGCCATCTGCTGAAGGGCAAGGCGTGATACGTGGATACGTTACGTGGATACGTTACGTTGATACGTTACGTTGATACGTGTTGATACGTAATGAAAGGAGGTGATGTGTATCGAGAAGTGCAACATGTTCCCTGTTATGTGGTGTATTGTATTGTCCATCTAATCTCACTAGACTTTGAAGGAGGAGTTCATGTCTAAGAAAACCTGGTGGGCCATTGCGAGTGTGCTGCTGGTAGCCAGCATGATGTTGGCGGCCTGTGGCCCTACGCCTACGCCCGAAAAAGTGGTCGAAACTGTGGTCGTCACGGTCGAAAAGGAAGGGGAAGTCGTAGAGGTCGTCGTGACCGCGACTCCTACTCCACCAGAGGCCAAGGAGTTCAAGTCCGCCGATCCTACCACCCTGAACGTGGTTACGATCAGCGAGGGCATTGACTCGTTGGACCCGGCCCTCAACTATGAAAGTGATGGCGACGCCATCATCCTCAACGTCTATGACCAGCTGGTCACCTACGCCGGCCCCAAGGCGACGGAGTTCGTCCCCTCGCTGGCGACCGACTGGACCATCTCGGACGATGGCAAGACCTACACGTTCACCATCCGCAAGGGCGTGAAGTTCCACAACGGCGCCGATCTGACCGCTGAGGACGTGGCCTACAGCCTCCAGCGTGGCGTGCTGCAGGGCAA
>JAAZNO010000128.1 GCA_012798275.1 Chloroflexota bacterium | reverse complement strand
TTGCAGGAAGCGCTGAGCGCGTTGATCGAGGCGCTGGCGGAGGGAATTCGGCAGGCGCTTGCCGGTGCGCCGCCGTGGCTCGGCGCCCTCCTCGCCGATGGCGTGATGGGCGGCGCGGGGATGGTAATCACCTTCTTGCCGATCCTGCTCATCTTCTTCACCGCGCTGGCGCTGCTGGAGGACACCGGTTACATGGCGCGGATTGCCTATCTGGCGGATCAGGTGATGCACGCCATCGGCCTGCATGGCAAGAGCTTTGTGCCGCTGCTGCTGGGCTTTGGCTGCAATGTCCCGGCGGTGTTGGGGAGCCGCATCATCGAGACGCGCCGCGCGCGTTTGCTCACCTTGCTCCTGGCGCCGCTCATTCCCTGCACGGCGCGGATGGCGGTGGTTGCCGTCCTCGCGCCCGTCTTCTTTGGCGGGGCGGCGGTGTGGGTTTCCTGGGGATTGGTCGCCCTCAATGGGCTGGCGGTGTTCGCCGTGGGGCTGTTGCTGCATCGCGTCATCCTGCGCGGGGAACAGGTGGCCTTTATCATGGAACTGCCCCTCTATCACCTGCCCAATGCCCGCACCGTGGCCTTATACGTCTGGAATAACCTCGTCGCCTTTCTGCGGAAGGCAGGGACCGTCATCCTGGGCGTCTCCGTCGGCGTGTGGGCGCTTTCCTACTTTCCGCATGGTGAGGTGACGGGGAGTTATCTGGCGACGGCAGGACAGTGGTTGGAACCGCTGGGACGGTTGTTGGGCGTCCCCTGGCAGATGATGGCCGCCCTGCTCACCAGTTTCGTGGCCAAGGAAAACACGATTGCGACGCTGAGCATTCTCTACGGCGATTTTCAGACGATCTTACCTCAGGTGATGTCGCCCGCGGCGGCGTTGGGTTATCTTGTGACGCAGATGCTCTTCATCCCGTGCGTGGCGACCGTCGTCGTCATGCAACAGGAGGCGGGCACGCGCTGGATGGCGCTGGGGTTGGGGCTGCTGTTGGTGCTCTCGTTGGGCGGGGGAATCGCGGTGTATCACCTCGCCGTCCTGGCGTGGGGACTCTGAAGATCGGGGCTGTTGAGGCTGGCCATGCTTTGGAAAATCTTACGTGAACTGGCGATTGGACAAGGGGTGCAAAGCCTGGAAGCGCTGGCTCGCGCCCTCGACATCACGCCGGCTCTGGCGCAGCAGATGACGCAGGAACTGGCGCGCCTCGGCTATCTGAGCGAGGCCGCGCCATGCGCCTCCGGCTGCGAGGGCTGCGCGCTGCAATCCGCCTGCGGCCCGGCGAGCGTCGGCCCGCGGCTGTGGAGCGTCACCCCCAAGGGCTATCAAGCCCTGGCGCAGCGAGATGGCAGTTTTGCCAGGTCGCCCACAGAGGGTCTACCGGCGGCTTGATAAACTTTCACAATTCAATGGGGTAATAACGCCGCGCCCAGATGTACTCACGATTTGTTCCCATAATGAATTAATACAAATTCTTGACTGTAATCGTTTAGCCACTGGCTTCCCCCCACGCAAAGTGCGGGGGGAAGGAGACTTTTTTTGTGGGGTTTTGCAGGCGAGCGCAGCCCGCCTGCAAAACCCCTTATTTTTCTCCCCCCTTTCACCGGCTGGGGAAGGGGGGCCGGGGGACAGGGGAAAATCCCGTTTATTACCGGATTGTTTTTTAAACTTCATAAGGCCGAGAAAAATTCTAAAAAAACAACACGCCCCCGATCGAAGGATCGGGGGCGTGTTTGTGCAACAGGGGGTCGGTTTAGTAATCCATCCCCATGCCGCCGCCGCCGCCAGCGGGCATGGGCTTCTCAGGCTCGGGAATGTCGGTGATCAACGCCTCGGTGCTCAGCACCATCGCCGCGACAGAGGCCGCGTTGAGCAGGGCGCCCTTGGTCACCTTGGCGGGATCAATGATGCCGGCCTTGAGCATGTCGCGGAACTCGCCGCTCATCACGTCGTAGCCGATGAGCTTGCTGTCGGCTTCCGCCTGCTTGCGGCGGACATCGGCGAGAATGACGGCGCCGTCCATGCCGGCGTTCTCGGCGATCTTGCGGAGCGGCATTTCCAGCGCCTTGCGCAGGATCAGCACCCCGGTCTGCTCGTCGTCGTATTCCATCTTCAGATCATCCAGCACGTGCATGGCATTGATCAGCGCCACACCGCCGCCGGGAACGATGCCTTCCTCAACCGCGGCGCGGGTTGCGCTCAGCGCATCCTCGACGCGGTGTTTCTTTTCCTTCAGTTCGGTCTCGGTCGCGGCGCCCACACGGATGATTGCCACGCCGCCGGCCAGCTTCGCCAGCCGTTCCTGCAGCTTCTCGCGGTCATAATCGGAGGTGGAGTGTTCCATCTCGATCTTGATCTGTTCCACGCGCCCGCGAATCTGCAGCTCGTCGCCGCGTCCGCCCACGATGGTGGTGTCGTCCTTGGTGGCGATGACCTTGTCAGCGCGTCCCAGATCGCTCAACATCGTGCTGTCGAGCTTGCGGCCCTCTTCCTCGGTGATGACGCGCCCACCGGTGAGCACCGCGATGTCCTGCAGCATGGCCTTGCGCCGATCGCCGAAGCCAGGGGCCTTGATCGCCAGCGCGTTCAGCAGGCCGCGCAGCTTGTTCACCACCAGGGTGGCCAGCGCCTCGCCGTCCACGTCCTCGGCGATGATCACGAGATTGCGGATGCCCTTCTGCACCAGCTTCTCGAGAATCGGCACCAGATCCTGAGCGGCGGAGATTTTCTTATCATGGATGAGGATATAAGCATCCTCGATGACGGCTTCCATCGTCTCCGGGCTGGTGATGAAGTAGGGGCTGATGTACCCCCGGTCGAACTGCATGCCCTCGACGTACTCGGTCTCG
>JAAZNO010000687.1 GCA_012798275.1 Chloroflexota bacterium | reverse complement strand
TCAGAACACCGGCGGCGGCTTCCTGCACAATATAGTCATCACCGATGAACTGGACGCCCACACTGCCTTCTCAAGCGCGAGCGCCGGCTGCGCCCATACTGGAGAGGCCGCGGGAGGCACCGTCACGTGCGAGCTGGGGAACCTCGCCAACGGCGCAAGCCGCCAGGCCGTGATCCGCGTGCGCGTGGTGACCGATCTGAATCCCGGCGACCAGATCACCAATCAGGCCCAAGGGGACACCACCGAGACGACGCCGGCCAGCAGCAACACCACTACGGTCTGGTATCAGGTCGCCGGCGCGCCGGTAATCTCCGTGTCGCCGGCCACTCTGACCTACCTCGTGAAGGTCGGCGCCGCCGCCTTCAACATCCCGGTGACGGTGAAGAATGAAGGGGAGGTGCCCCTGGACTGGACGGTGGCCGAGAATCCCGCCGTCACCTGGCTGAGCGCAGATCCGACGGGGGGACACCTCGCCGCTGGCGCCAGCGTGACCGTTACCGTCACCTTCTACCCCGCCGGGCTGGCTGCCGGCGATTACCCCACGACGCTCGTCTTCCAGAGCGAGGGGGGAAATACCGTCAATGTGCCGGTGACGCTGCAGGTGCGCGCCCCCGAGCTCACGGTCGCGCCGTCGAGTTTCGACTACCCGGTCAGGATCGGAGCGGCCTCGTTCACCGCCTCGCTGCACATCACCAACACCGGTGAAGTGCCCGTCACCTGGAATCTCGCAGAAAATCCCGCCGCCGAGTGGTTGAGCCCATCCGCCACTACTGGCGCACTCGAACCCGGCGCCGACGCCACGGTGACCCTCACCTTCAACCCGGCGGGGCTGGCGGAAGCTACCTACAACACCACCTTGCGCATCACCGGCGGCAGCGTCGAACGGACCGTCCCCGTCACCCTGCGCGTCGCCAACTACCGGGTCTATCTCCCGCTAGTAATCCGCAACTAGCGCGCCCTGATCCCATAAACACAGGGAGGTCGGAACTGGATTCCGACCTCCCTGCATGTATGTCATCCGCACCCCCGGTGCGGCCCTTCCCCCTACCCGTTCACGTCATCAATGATCTGGCGCAGCGCCGCCGAATCGAGGTCTTTCTTGTCCAGGAGCGCCACGGCGCCCGCCTCCATGCCCAGCCGATGAAATTCCCGGTCGGGATAGGCGCTGATCAACACCACCCGCGAGGCAGGCGACAGGGCCCGAATGCGACGGGTGCAGGCAATGCCGTCCTCCTCGCCCAACACCACGTCCACCAGCGCCAGCTGCGGGGAGACGCGCTCGGCGATGTGCAACGCCTCGCTGATGTTCTCGGCCTCATAGATGAGCGCCTGCGGGTAAGCCTTGCCAATCATGTGCCGCAACTGCTCGCGATAACGGCTGTTGTCGTCCACGAGCAGGATAAGGAGGCGCTGTCGTCCCGCCGGCGGCGGCGCGGGGACGGGCGTGGCCGCGATCTGACCGGGCAGGCCCAGAATTTCGGGGTGCTGATTGATGAAGTTGACGGCTTCCAGGCGGCTCTGAACTCCCAGCTGGCGGTAAAGCCGTGTCAGGTGATTCTCGACCGTCTTGACGCTCAGGCACAGCCGCAGCGCGATGCTCTGATTATCCAACCCCTGTTGCAGGAGCCGCAACAGTTCGCGCTGCCGCAGCGTGAGTCCCGCCGCGAGATTCGCCGGGCGCTCCAGGCTCAGCAACTTGTCCAGCAGCGGGCTGGAAATCCACCGTTCGCCGGCAAGCACCCGCTGAACCGCAAAGCGGAGGTCGCTCAGGGGCTGATCTTTGAGGTGATAGCCGTCCACCCCGGCGCTCAACAGGCCATGGACGTAGGCATCATCGTCATAAGCGCTGACGACAAGGATGCGCAGGCCCTCATACTGCGAGCGGATCTTGCGGACGGCGCTCAGCGGCTCGAAATTCGGCAT
>JAAZNO010000686.1 GCA_012798275.1 Chloroflexota bacterium | reverse complement strand
TAGGGCTTATCAATGCTCTGATTGAAGTAGCGCAAAGTGGTGTAAAATGGTAAGCAACAGCCATAGGAGGTGCTTGCATGGAAGTTTCAACCGTGACCACCATCAATCTTTTGACCAAATTGCAGGAAGTACCCGATGTCCGGCGGCGCGAGGGGCGGCTTCATCCTCTGGCCAGGTGAAGGGGTGAAGGGGTGAGAGGGTGAGAGGGAGAGTGACATCCGTGATCGCCTACTGGTTAGAGGTGCAACTGGGCACAGCGCCGCCGGATTATGTCGAAATGGACAAACGGCATGAGCGAGTGGAAAAACGGGAGTATTGGTGGACAGCCAGTGCGGAACTGGAAGCCTATCTGGCACAAGAGTATGGCTGGCAAGGCGTCCGGCTTGGTGGGCGTGTCCGCCACCAACGCCGCCCCTTGACGGCGGACGAGTGGACCGCAAGCGAAGAGTAGTGGGTGGTCTATGGGAGTCGGGGCTCACAACTCCCTGCACTCCAGCAGTGCAGCCAGTGGCTGCGGGGACATGGGTGTATCGAAAACCGCGTCTTTTGGGTGTTGGATGTCACCTACAGCGAAGATCGCAACCCTGCCCGCGGGATCGGCGTCGCGCTGAGTCAACTGCGGTGCATCTCCTTGAATGTCATTCGCCGCCTGGGTTATCGGCATGTCCCTGACGGCCACCGCGCCGCAGCGGCCCAACCGGATCGCGGCCTAGCCTGGCTGAGGTCGGTATGAGCGTTGATAAGCCCTACCACATTGTGGACAACTGTGCTAAAATAGGGGATAACTTCCCTCAAACTGTGGGGAACCTGGCAAATGTGAAGGGCGTCCTGATACCACCAGAGACGCTTGCATTGAAAGACGCCCTGTGCTGGCGCACACCAGGCAAGCACGAAAATGTGAGTGGTGAGCCGTGACTACGACAACTCACCGGTTTGGCGGGGATGGAATCCCCAGCCTGACACGAGCCCAGCGCGCTTCAGCGCGCTGTTTGAGGACGTAGCAGCCCCGGGGGCCAGGAATTTCTGATCTGATGCATGAAATTCGTGTTCATTCGGGGCCCATTTGCGAAGGAGCAACGCATGACGGCACAGACGACCTATCGCACCCCGGAAGCGCCAGAGCTTCCGACGCGGCCTTTGCTGTTGTGGAGCGCTATCCCCCTGCTGTTACTCCTGCTGGGCGCGGCGCTCTTCTTCTGCGCCTGGGTCTTCAATCAACGGATGGAGGGCTTCTATCGCGACCGCGTCTACCCGCACGTGTCCAGCCTGGGGGTAGATTTGGGCGGCATGACCCGCGAAGAAGCCCGGCAGGCCCTCCTTGGCGCGGCAAACAACGCGGAGATTGGAGCGCTGACCCTGCGCGACGGCGCCCGTCAATGGATCTGGCCCTGGACCGACGCCGGCCTCACGCTCGACGTCGAGGGCACGCTGGAAAACGTCTGGGCGGCAGGGCGCGCCGAAACGTCCCTGCGGGAACAGCTGCAGCTGTGGCTCGATCCTCGCCCGTGGGAGGTAGCGCCGCGCTTCACGCTGGATCTGGCGCAAACGCGCCAGGCCTTGGAGCGCCTGTCCACCGAAGTCTCGACGCCCCCCGTCCAACCGCAGCTGGCGCTGGAGAACGGCAGCATCCTCGTGATCCCCGGCGCGCCGGGACGGGTACTCGATGTGACGG
>JAAZNO010000685.1 GCA_012798275.1 Chloroflexota bacterium | reverse complement strand
GTCACCTGCCAGCAACCGCGCACTCACGGCGTAGTCCTCGACGAGCGGACGCGCCGCGCGCCAGCGCAGCTCCACGACCGGCTGCCCCCCGCGTTGGGTGAGCGCGACGTCGGTCAGCACCATCGCCCCGCCGAAGGGAATGTAGGTCTGGCCGGGATCGGCCGGCGCGAACGGCGCGGCGAGCAGGTGTGCGGCGGCGCCGTCCTGCCGGGTGAGGGTGAAGGTCGGACGCGCGCTCTCAGGCAGACGCAGGGCGATGGTCTGTCGCTGCCCCAGCTTGAGGGGGCCAACGACGGCGTGCGCGTCGCCGCTTTGCACGTTCAGGCCCCGTCCCGGTCCGCACCAGTGCAGGTAGAGGGTCGCCTCCTGGCGGACGTCATAATCCGCGCCGCACAGGAGGGGGCCGCTCCACAGGACGAAGCCGGGTTTGAAGTGCGCTACGGGCAGGGCGAGCGGTTCGCAGGTCATGGCGAGCGGCGGCAGGCGGATCTCGCCCAGGTTGTTGAAGTTGCCCTCCTCCACGGTGTAGACGCCGACAGTCGGCGCGAGGGCGGGGGAGCAGGCGTTTAGCGGCGTTGGCAGCGTCACCGCGGTGAAGCGTACTTCATCAGCCGCGGTGTCACTTCCCAGCCAGCGGTCGGCGTTGAGGAGGAAATTGCCCTGCGCGTCGAAGAGCCGCACGGTGAAGGAGGGCGCCGGGTCCTGGCTGCCGCTTGCCTGCCAGGCCAGCTGCACTTCGAGGTCTCGTCCGGGTTCGGGCGCGCCGACGACGCGATAGCCCAGGAGCCGTATGGGGCCCAGCTCCGCCTCCAGAGGGGTGAATCCCAGCTCCGTCGGCAAGGCAGTCAGCGGACGCCGGTAGAGCCGGTAGCCGCCACCGACCGGCGCAGCGGTCCAGCCGCTCCATTCATAGGCGTGCGTGGTGAAGAGCGGCCTGTCGCCCGTCTCCTCGGCCCAGGCGCGCCAGACCTGTTCGTATTCCTGATCGGCGCGCGGATACACGTAGACGATTTCCGCGCCGGCGCCGAGGCCTTCCGTGCGTTGCAGCACCCACAGAGGTGTGGCCCAGTGCCAGTCGGCGAGAATTCGTGCGTCGGAAGGGGCCTGTTCCAACAGCGGCTCGACCCGCTCCCGAATGGACGTGTCGGCGGCGAGCGTCACGAAATCCGGCGTGAGCCCGGTCACGCGCAGCGCCAGCAGCGCCAGCACCGCGATGGCGAGGACGTTGCGCTGCCGCGGCTTCAACCGCCCGCAGGCAGCGAGCAGCTGCGCTATTCCTGCCCCAAAGACGATGACGAGGGGCAGATACGCGGGCATGAGATATTCCACCGTCTGCGGGGCGCGATACGTCAGGGTCACAAACGTGTGAATGAGCCACGCTGCCCCCAGGGCGAGCGCGGCTTGACGCTGGCGCAGGAGGAGCCAGATCCACGCGGCACCGACGGCGAGCAGCGCGACGGGGGGAAATTGAAAGCGGAAGAGCGGGCCGATGAGGGGCAGGCGCAGCGCCAGATCGGTGGGGTTGGCGAAGGCGAACATGTCGCCGGCGAAGCCCTGGGCCAGCACGTGATGCCAGAAGCCCGCCCAGGTGTTCAGGCCCGGCGGCGCCAGCTGCAAACCCTCGATGGCAGCGCCGCGCAGCGGCAGGTAGAGCTGCGGCAGACCCCAGGCGAGCGCGGCGACGGGAACGGCCTTCCACCAGCGGCGCGGTTGCCAGAGCAGCGAGGGGTCGCGCAGCAGCAGGTACAGCGCCCAGCCGATGGCGACAAAGGCGAGCGAGGGATGATGTCCCACACCCAGCCCCAGCGCCGCCGCCAGGCTCACCAGCGCCCGGGAGCCCTCTCCGCCGTCCCGCAATTCCCTGTCGTATTGCACCAGCGCGAGGAAGCCCCACGCGCCGAAGAGCAGGGTGGGCATACGGATGTTGGCGGTCGTCGCCTGCGCCCAGAAGGTGGGGGAACTGCCCAGCAGTCCTGCTGCCGCCAGTCCGCCCGTCAGCGCGGCGCGAGGGGCGAGTCCCCAGGTCTCCGCCCACAGGCGCACCGTTTTGGCGACCAGCAGCAGGGTCGTCGCCGCCAGGACGGCGCTGAGCAGGTTGAGGCGGAAGGCGACGTTTCCCAGCGGCGCCAGGCGCACCCACAGCGCGCCGATCATCGTGTACAACGGATATCCGGGCGGGTG
>JAAZNO010000127.1 GCA_012798275.1 Chloroflexota bacterium | reverse complement strand
TGCACGGCACCTCAATACAGCACCTGGGCCTTGCACACTGGCGTGATCGAGATCTTTGTGAAGAAAGGCGCGCACGCGCGGTACACCACCATTCAAAACTGGTCGCGCAACGTCTACAACCTCGTCACCCAACGCGCCGTGGTGGAAGAAGAGGGCTCGATGACCTGGGTGGACGGCAATCTCGGTTGTCTCACAGGTGATGCGATGGTGCTATTGGCCGGTGGCGTCAAACCTATTTCAGAAGTGGAACCTGGCGAATGGGTTTATGCTGTAAATGCCGATCTGGAATGGGGACGTTATCCTGTAGTAGCGAAGAAATGTAACGGTCCACAGCTGGTTTTCCGACTTCAGACAGAGAATTACCGCACATTACGGGCCACAGCCAATCACCCGTTTTTAACGCTTACTTCGGAGCGAAATACTTTTGCTCTTACCTGGAAGCGCCTGGATCAGCTGCAGGTGAATGATTGGATCGCTATCTCTGGTGATTTGCCGGATGATGGCGTCGAACGGCATTTTGGTTTCACATCTCAGCGTGGCGTAAAAAAATTGAATTTTCCCCCTGTTAGTTCCGAAGATTTATTATGGCTTTTGGGTATTTATATTGGCGATGGCTACATGGATACTGAACGCGTTTATTTCGCTGTTCCTCCTGCAGATAAAGCACATCCGCGATTGTTGCAAGTGTTGAAAAACTTATTTGGTGTTGATTATACAATTCGTGGTAGTGTAATTCGCATCAATTCTGTTCAATTATGTGATTGGTTCAAATATCTGGGATTTGAGGGTACTGCATCTGAAAAGCGTATCCCGAGATGGATTTATACACTGCCACGGTCACAACGATTTGCATTTATTCAGGGATACATAGATGCTGATGGCTATCGACGTGAGAATCACAAGAATATTTCCATTACTAGTGTCAATCAAGTATTACTTGAGGAAGTAAAACAACTTGCGCTATCTTGTGGGCTGGATGCACGCAAGATCAGTCGGTGGACTAGACGCGAGAAGAAGCCATTAGGAATAGAAGAAAAAGAGTATACGCATTATTTTCTTTATTTTGGTGAACACAAATCTGATCATGCGGTGTATTTCCGACGTGTCACGGCGATTGAAGCTTGCGGTACTGAGGATACGTGGGATTTGGAAATTTCCGGGGCGCACAATTTTGTGGCTAATGGAATTATTGTGCACAACAGTGGCATCACGATGAAGTACCCGGCTGTGGTGTTGCGCGGGCCGCGCGCGCGGGGTGAGGTGCTCTCCATCGCTTTCGCCGGCGACGGGCAGCACTACGACGCCGGCGCGAAGGCGATTCACCTGGCGCCGCACACCACGTCCCTCATCACCTCCAAGTCCATCAGCAAGGGCCTGGGACGCTCCGGCTTCCGGGGGCTGGTGCGTGTCGTCCCCGGCGCGATCGGCGCGCAGTCGAAGGTCACCTGCGATGCGCTGCTGCTCGACCCCGAATCCCGCTCCGACACCTACCCCTACATTGACGTGAGCGAGGACGAGGCGCAGATTGAGCACGAGGCGACGGTGAGCAAGATCAGCGAGGACCAGCTCTTCTACCTGATGAGCCGGGGCCTGAGCGAGAAGGAAGCCTCGGCGATGATCGTCAACGGTTTTCTGGAGCCCTTTGTCAAAGAATTGCCGATGGAATATGCGGTGGAATTGAACCGGCTGATTGCGCTGCAGATGGAAGGCACGGTGGGATGAGCATGGGCGAGTCGGTAGATCAGCGGGGCAAGGGGGCCGGTGGAAACGGCAACGGCGGTGTGGCGCGCGGGGAAATGTTGACGCTCGAAGTCAACGCCGCGGCGGTGGAGGCGGTCAGCGATTACTACGACGAGCCGGAATGGATGCGCGCGGCGCGGCGGGAAGCCTGGACGCTGTATGAGCGGCTGGACTGGCCTCATGCCAGGGAGGAAGCCTGGCGACGGCTGCCGCTGACGCGCTATCCCCTCGCGGAACGGCGTCTGGCGATCGCGCCGAACCCGGTGCAGGCGTTGCGCGCTCTGCCGGCGTGTTGGCTCTCCCCGTTGGCGCCGCAAACCCAGGCGTCGGGAATTGTGGTGCATCAGAACGGCGCGATGGCGTATCAGGACCTCGAGGCTCACGCTGCCAAACAGGGCGTCGTGTTGACCGACCTGCACGCGGCGCTGCACACGCACGAGAACCTGATCCGGCGGTATTGGATGCAGGGAATGACGGCGCGTCCCGACTTCAACAAATTCACCGCGTTGAACGCGGCGCTCTGGCACGGCGGCACTTTTGTCTACGTGCCGGCAGGAGCGCGTCCGCTCCGGCCCCTCCAGGCGATGGTGGGCTATGACGATCAGGGCAGCACCGGCATCCATCACACCCTGATTGTGGTTGAGAAGGGGGCGCGGCTCACGTTGATTCAGGATCGTCGTTCGCGGGAATTCCTGCCGGAGCTCAATGCCGAGGTCGTCGAAATCTACGCCGAAGAAGGGGCGTGGGTGCGCTACGTGAGCCTCCAACACTGGGGCGAGCAGCGTTACAGCGTCAGCGTGCAGAACGCGCGCGTGGCGCGGGACGCCAATCTGCTGTGGGTGAATATCGCCCTGGGCGGCTCGATGACGAAGGACTTTTTGCGCACCGATTTGCTGGCTCCCGGCGCGCGCGGCTTGATGCAGGGCTTCACCTTTGCCATGGGCGAGCAATTTGTTGATCAGAGCACGTATCAGCTGCACGGCGCGCCTCACACCTTCAGTGATTTGCTGTTCCGCAATGTGTTGCGCGATCAGGCAAAGACGGTCTTCTACGGCATGATCCGGGTGGAGCCGGGCGCGCAGGGAACTCAGGGGTATCAGGCCAACCACAACCTGCTCTTGGGGGAAGGGCGAGCGCACGCCATTCCGGGGCTGGAGATCGCGGCCAACGACGTGCAGTGCAGTCATGGAGCCACGGTCTCGCGGCTGGACGAGGAACAGCTCTTCTATTTACAAGCGCGCGGCATTGCCCGCCCCGACGCGGAGCAATTGCTGGTGCAAGGCTTCCTGCGTCCCATCATCGAACGGGTGCCACTGGCGTGTATGCGGGAGGGGCTCGACGCGGAGATCGCGCAGCGCTTCCGGACCCTCCCGCAGTGAAAACCGGGAGCCTCACGAGGACTCAGCGGTGCGCTCTGACGTGCGCCGCGCGGACGCCGCGGTAAGCGCTCGCCGCGTGCGCTTTGCGCTTGCCGTCCCACGTGTCAATGATGTGCAACGTGTCGTCCTCGACGCGCTCCAGATAGACGAAATGTCCCCCGTCGGCCCGCCGCAGGATGATCTCCCAACCGTCTTCCAGCAGGCGCTGCAACTCGCGCGCTGAACGGCCGAGGGCGTCTTTCAACTGCCCATCGAAGGCCGGGAAGAGCGGCACGGCGGTCTCCCATGCCATGAAGTTGTCGTTCACGTAGCCCGTTCCCGCCGCGACGAGCAGCTTGTCGAGCAGCGGCGGCGTCACCTCCCGCCCGTAAATCTTGCGCAGGATGATGGCAAAGCCGGTGAGGAAACAGCCGTAGCGTCCGAGGGTCTCCTGGCTGGAGGGCGGGTCCGGCTCTGCGCCGAAATCATACGCGGCCCAGCGGGGATCTTTTTGCGCCAGGGCGATGTCGCCCTCCAGGGGCGGCATGAGCTGCACCGCCATCTCCCAGGGGCTGTCGGTCTCGATCGCGCGATACTGCGTGTTGGGATAATGCCGATCGTACCAGGCCTGCAGATCGCTGCCCCACGTTTCCGGATTGACGGCGAGGATCTCGCGCTCTTGGGGGCCGACTCCCGCGTCGTCCGCGGAATGCCCCACCG
Organism: Chloroflexota bacterium; assembly: GCA_012798275.1. Taxonomy (GTDB): domain Bacteria; phylum Chloroflexota; class Anaerolineae; order B4-G1; family SLSP01; genus JAAZNO01. Next base: position 1,040 of record JAAZNO010000127.1, on the reverse strand, counting down.
TGTAACGCTGATCGGTGGCCCCGATGGCGGCGGCGATGCGCCAGGTGAGCTGCTCCACGGGATTCTGCGCCTGCGGGAGCAGCACGTAGGTGCGGTGATAGGGGGCGCGGGGCGGCGCGCTGCTGAGGTCCGCGCGCTCCGGGAAAGTCAGCTGGGACGGCGGCCCCTGGCGCAGGCGGGCGGCTCGAAGGCCTCGGAAATCTGCGGCGGTCTTCTTCTTGCGGCGACCGTCCCATGTGTCAATGATGTGCAGGGTCTCGCCCTCCACTTTTTCCAGATAAACGAAGTGCGCGCCGTCTGCGCGCCGCAGGATGACCTCCCAGCCTTCCCGGAGCAAATCTGCGAGCTGGCCCGCCGTGCGTTGGACATTGTCCTTGATGCTCTGGTCGAAGCAGGGGAACAGCGGGATCGTTTGCTGCCACATCAGGAGGTTGTCCTGAACGTAGGCGGCGCGGGCGGCGACGAGGAGTCTGTCGAGCAAGGGCGGGATGACGTCTCGCTGCAGGTGCTTGCGGAGGATGATCGCCAGGCCGGTGAGGAAGCAGCCGTACTGCCCGATGGTCTCGGAATCCAGCGGCGATTCGCCGAAGTTGTAATCGGCCCAGCGCGGATCGGTCTGCGCCAGGGCGATGTCGTCTTCGAGGGGCGGCATGAGCCTCACGCCCATTTCCCACGGGCTGGACGTCTCGATGGTGCGAAAGGTGACGCCGGGATAGTGCTGTTCATACCACGCTTCCAGATCGTCGTTCCAGGCCTGGGGGTTCACGGCGATGATTTCCCGTTCTTTGGGGCCGACGCCGGCGTCATCGGCGGAATGCCCCACGGTGCGCAGGTTCATCGTCGAGCCGATCGCGGCCGCCATCCGCCACTCGGCGCACGCGACGGTGTCGGCGAGTGGCGGCAGCAGGACGTAGGTGCGGCGGTAAGGGATCCGCGGCGGCACGTAGTCGGGCTGAGGCTCTGTCCCCGCGTCGGCATGGGGCTCAACGCGCGGCGACGAGGGGGCGTCCGCCGGCGTGTCGCTCGTGAGTTCCTTGCCT
>JAAZNO010000684.1 GCA_012798275.1 Chloroflexota bacterium | reverse complement strand
GTGACGCACGGCAGCTGCACACACAGCGTTGGGAAATCAAATCGAGGCATACGATGGCAGACACATTGGATCGTTTTACACCCGCGGCGCGCGAGGTGCTGCAATACGCCCAGACCGAGGCGGTGCGCATGCGACACGCGACGATCGGTCCCGAACACGTGATGCTCGGCCTGCTCCTCGAAGGAGAAGGGCTTGGCGGGCGCGTGCTCCGCGATCTGGGATTGCGCCCCCAACAAGTCCAGCGTGTCGTCGAACGACTCTCCGGCGCTCCCCCCTTGCGCTCCACAGAGCCGGTACGGCTTCGCCCCAGCACCGAAATCCTGCTCACCATGAGCATTGACGAGGCCCGCCGCCGCAACCAACCCTTTGTGGACACCGAACATCTGCTCCTGGGGCTGCTGCAGCAGCAAGAAGGGCTGATTCTGGCCATACTGGTACAGTTCAATCTCACGGCCGATGTGGTGCGACGTCGGCTGTTGCAAGTGATGCCGGATATGCACGCGCCGGCCCCTTCCGGCGCCAGCGAGACCTCCCGCCGCGGACGCGAGCGCCCCGCCGGACGCCCCTCGGATCAACTCCTGGAGCAGCTGGCGGTGGATCTCACCGAAATGGCACGCCAGGGGCAGCTCGATCCCGTGATCGGACGGCAGCAGGAAATCGAGCGCGTCATCCAGATTCTTGCCCGCCGCACCAAAAACAATCCCGCGCTGATCGGCGAACCGGGCGTGGGCAAGACCGCCATCGTCGAAGGATTGGCGCAGCGCATCATCGCCGGCGGGGTGCCTGGCCCCATTCTGGGCAAGCGGGTGATCCAGCTGGACATCGGTTCCCTCGTCGCGGGGACGATGTACCGGGGACAATTCGAGGAACGGCTCAAGCGCGTCCTGGAAGAGCTCAAAGGTTCCAATACCATCGTCTTCATTGACGAGGTTCACATGCTGGTAGGCGCCGGCGCGGCCGGATCCGCCCTCGACGCCGCCAACATCCTCAAGCCGGCGCTGGCGCGCGGCGAGCTACAATGCATCGGCGCCACCACCCTCGAGGAGTACCGCAAACACATCGAATCCGACGCCGCCCTCGAGCGCCGCTTCCAGCCGGTGATCGTGGAGGAACCGTCGCAGGAAGAAACGCTCCAGATTCTCCAGGGCATCAAGCACGCCTACGAGCAACACCACCGGGTACACATCAGCCCGCGAGCGCTGGAAGAGGCCGTGCGGCTCTCTGCCCGCTACGTTCCCGACCGCTTCCTGCCCGACAAAGCCATTGACGTGATGGACGAGGCCGCTTCGCGGGTACGCATGTACAAATCGCCCACGTCCCGCCGCCTGCGGGTGCTCTTCGAGAACCTGCAGGACCTTCGCATCAAGCGCGCGCGCCTGATGGCCGAGAAAGATTACACCGAAGTCGAAGCCCTCAACGCGCAGGAGCGGCAGTGGGAAGAGGAGATGTCCCGTCTCCGCGCCGTTCAGGAACAGGACGAGGGGTTGACGGTGGAAGCGGAGGACGTCGCTGAGATCGTCGCCATGTGGACGGGAATCCCCGTGAGCCAGCTGGCGCAGGAAGAGAGCCAGCGGCTGATGGACATGGAAGCGCGATTGCAAGAGCGCGTCGTAGGGCAGGATGAGGCGATCGCTACCGTGGCGCAAGCGGTGCGTCGCGCCCGCGCCGGGCTGAAGGATCCACACCGCCCCATCGGCTCGTTCATCTTCCTCGGACCGACGGGCGTCGGCAAGACCGAGCTCGCCAAGGCCCTGGCGGCGTTCCTCTTCGGCAGCGAGGAAGCGCTCGTCCAGCTGGACATGTCGGAGTTCATGGAGCGGCACACCGTCGCCCGGCTGGTGGGCGCGCCGCCAGGGTACGTGGGCTACGAGGACGCCGGGCAGCTCACCGAGGCCATCCGTCGTCGCCCCTACTCGCTCGTCGTCTTCGATGAGATCGAGAAAGCGCATCCCGACGCCTTCAACATGCTGCTGCAAATCATGGAAGAGGGCGTGCTCACGGATGCGCGGGGGCATAAAGTGGATTTCCGCAACACGCTCATTATCATGACTTCCAACGTGGGCGCGCAGGAGATTCAACGGCAGAACGTGCTGGGCTTTGACGTGACCGCCGCGGCAGTGCAGAACGAGCAGCGCACCTATGAGGAAATGAGCCGCAAACTCAACACGGAGCTGCGGCGACTCTTCCGCCCGGAGTTCCTGAACCGGGTGGACGCCGTGATCATCTTTCATCCCCTCAACCGCGCCGCGCTGCGGGAGATCGTCCGCCTGGAGATCGAGAAGGTGCGCGCTCGCGTCCGCGAAAACGGCCTGGAGCTGGAACTCGCCCCCGCCGGGCAGGATTGGCTATGCGATCACGGCTACAGCGACGAATACGGCGCGCGCCCTTTGCGGCGGCTCATCCAGCAGGAAGTGGAGACGCCGCTCTCCGACGCGCTACTCTCAGGGGAATTCCACCCCGGCGATGTAATCGCGCTCGATGCCGGGCCTGAGGGGCTGTGGCTGCGCCGCGTGGAGCCAGAACCGGCACCGCGAGCGACGCTCTAGGCCCGCCAGGGTCACCCCTCCCTTTCCAGGCCGGCCCGCGGATGGGCGCGATTGTAAACCTCGCGGGCGCGGCGTTGGGTGACATGCGCGTAGATCTGCGTCGTCGCTACGCTGCTATGACCAAGAAGCTCCTGCACCACCCGCAAATCGGCTCCCCCATCTAATAAATGGGTGGCGAAAGTATGCCGCAAGAGGTGCGGGGTCACCGTCTGCGCGATCCCCGCGGCGACCCCCGCCTGCCGCACAAGCTCGCTGATGGAGCGCACCGACAGGCGGCTTCCCGAACGATTGAGAAAGAGCGCCGGAAG
>JAAZNO010000683.1 GCA_012798275.1 Chloroflexota bacterium | reverse complement strand
CCCTTCAACGTGAACTGGATGTTCCACGGCGCCGGCGAACACAAATTCTACGTCAAGGTGATTGACGCCGCCGGCAACGAGACGGTGACCAAGACTGTCAGCATCAGGATTGTGCCGCGCGCGACGCCCTGATTCCCAAACGCGGATGACGACTGTGGGAGAGAAGCATTTCTCCCCCACAGTGCTGTTAGTGAAAGCAACAAACACGACGGCGCTGGACGCAGGGCCGCGACCCTCTTCTACCTCAACTATACTTCGCACGGTTATAATGCGCCAGCGCGGGCGAAGGGACACTTTTTTGTGGGACTTTGCAGACGGGCTACGCCCGTCTGCAAAGTCCCCTTATTTTTTTCTCCTCCCCGACGGCGCATACGCCGTTGGGGAGGGGCAGGGGGAAAGGCGAAAGCTACAGATAAAAACGTCGCGGCAGCATCAAAGCTGCCGTGACGTTCGGTTACATCCAGGACATTCCTAACGAGCCCTGTTAAAACGATACGAGATCACCAGCTTCTGCAGTTCCGCCACCACCGACGGGATCAACACGAGTGGCAGAATCACCAGCCACTCGTCGAGTTCGTCGAGCGGCACGGTGCCAAAAATCGGCTGGAAGAACGGCACAAAGACCACCATCAGCAGCAAGGCGACCGAGAAGCCCACCGCCAGCTGCATCCACTTGTTACTGAAGAGGCCGAGCTTGAACAAGGGGTAGCGCTCCGACCGCGAGGTGTAGGCCCGGAACAGTTCCGAAAGCACCAGCGTCACAAACGCCATCGTCTGCGCCATCATGACGGCATCCTGCCCGGTCTTCTCCGCGTAGTAGCTGCCGCGCAGATAAGCCCACAACACCGTGCCGGCAATCGCTACCGTCTGCACGGCCACGCCGACGATCATCTCGCGGTTGATGACCGGCTCTTTGGGCGGACGGGGCGGGCGGGTCATCGTGTCGGGATCGCCCTTCTCCAGGCCCAGCGCCAGCGCGGGCGCCCCATCGCTGAGGAGGTTGAGCCACAGCAGTTGAATCGCCGTCAACGGCACGGGCCAGCCCAGCAACGTGGCGATGAAGATGATGGCGATTTCCGCCATGTTGCAAGAGAGCAGGAAATACACGAACTTACGGATATTGGAGTAGATGATCCGGCCCTGCTCGATGGCGCTGACAATGGACACGTAATTGTCATCGGTGAGCACCATGTCTGCCGTCTGCTTGGAGACGTCCGTGCCGGTGATCCCCATGGCGACGCCGATGTCCGCACGCTTGAGGGCCGGGGCGTCGTTCACCCCATCACCCGTCATCGCCGCGACGTGACCGCGATTGCGCAGCGCCTGCACGATGCGCACCTTGTGATGCGGGGCCACACGGGCAAAGACGTCCACATTTTCGATGGCGCTTTCCAACTCCTCATCGCTCATCGTCTCGAGCTCGCGTCCCGAAATCACCCGGCCGCCGGGGCGCAGCACGCCAATTTCCGTGGCAATTGCCTGCGCCGTCGCCGCGTAGTCGCCCGTCACCATGATGGTCCGCAGGCCAGCTCCCCGCGCCTTCTGAATGGCGGGAATCACCTCAGGCCGGGCCGGGTCAATCATGCCCACCAGGCCGATGAAGACGAGGTTGACT
>JAAZNO010000126.1 GCA_012798275.1 Chloroflexota bacterium | reverse complement strand
GGAACATCGCCAGGTTCGCCAGCCACAACAAGGGCCCCTCGATGCGGAGCTCCTCTTCCAGGCCATTGCCGATAATCGCCGGCAAGATAAGAGCCATACCCAAACACGTCGTGAGAATGAGCAACAGCGCAATCTGGCCCACGAGCCGCCACAAGGTGCGCACGCGCCGCTCCGATGCGTTCCAAAACAGATTTTTCATGGGAATAACCTCAGCGCGATCAAAGTACGACATAGGTAAAGTAACCGCCGAAGCAGCGCCGCCGGGATGAAATTACCCCGCCAGGCGTGTCGCAGCGGCGACGAGGCTTCTCGCGGCCTACGCCCCCTGGACGAGCGACTGCGCTTCTGCCGCGGTCAGGGGCGCGCGCTGCTCGATGAGGGCGCCCAATTTCTTCGCCAGCACTTTGTCGTTAATCGTGATCGCCCCCACGATCACGCTGCCGCCCTCCGCGTGCTGCAAGACAATCTTCCGATACACCGAGGCGTCGGGCGCCGTGAACTGGAAAGCCTCATGGGCGTTATCAGGGGGATTAATCGTCCCCATGGAGTTGACCTCAATGCCCATCACTTTGAGGGTCGTCGTCGGCGGGAGGTTCTCGTAGTAGGCCGGCTGCCCCAGGAGGTTGGAGACAGCGACGCGCGCCTGTGCCTGCGCCGTCGGCACGATGGCCCAACAAATGCCCTCAAAGCGCGCCACATCGCCCGCAGCGTAGATGTCCGGCGCACTCGTCTGCATCTGCGCGTTCACCACCACCCCGCGATCCAGCGTCAGGCCGGCTGCCTGCGCCAGCGTGGTGTTGGAACGCACGCCCGCCGCGACGATCAGGAGCTGCGCCGGCACGGTCTCGCCGCTGGAGAGGACCACGCCGTCCATTTTTCCGTCCCCCACCACGGCTTTAACGCTCGTCCCCAGGAAGACGTGATAACCCTGGCTTTCGACGAAGTTCCGCAGGATCGCCGCACCGTCAGCATCGAGCTGCACAGGCATCAGCCGGGGCATGAATTCCACGATCGTCACCTCCAGCCCCATGCCTTTCAGACCGCGCGCGGCTTCCAGTCCCAACAGCCCGCCGCCGACCACCACCGCCTGACGGCACTGCAGGGCATACTCCTTGATCGCCAGCGCATCGCTGAGGGTCCGCACGGTGAACACGCCGGGCCTCTTCACGCCCTCGATGGGCGGCACGAAGGGGTAGCTGCCGGTCGTCAGCAAGAGCTTGTCGTAGGGCACGACCGTGCCGTCCTCCAGGACAATTTGCCGCTGCTCTGGCTCCAGGCGCGCGACAGGCGAGTTCAAATGCATCCGCACGCCACGCTCCTCGTACCACGTGAGCGGATGAAGGAACACGCGCTCAAGCGGCACCACCCCCGCGAGGAAGTTGGTGACCTGAGGACGGTAATAGTAGGGATGCACTTCGTCGGTGTAGAGATCCACTTCCACACCCTTGGCCTTGACCAGATCGAGGGCTGCCGTCATGCCGGCGACGCCGCTGCCAATAATCACGCATTTCATAGAGCTGCTCCTCCTTCGAAAATGGCCCCGAATGAACACGAATTTCACGAATAAGATTAGAAATTCCTTGCCCCCGGGGCTGCTATGTCCTCAAACACCGCGCTTCAGCGCGTTGGGCTCGTGTCAGGCTGGGGATGGAATCCCCAGCCGACCCGTGAGCCGTCACAGTTTCTGCTCACGGCTCACCACTCACATTTTTTAGATAGATGGTGTGCGCCAGCACCAGGCGTCTCCTATCTGAATGGTTCTATTGTACACCGGATCAACACGCTGAAAAACGAGACGCTCGCGTTTTGTCCAACTTCAGGTATAGTGAGCGCATGAGGTCAAGACGGGGGATGAGGATAGCGGCGTTGCTCGTCGCGGCGCTGGCGTTGGGAGGGCTGAGCGCCTGCCAGCAGGCCGCACTCACGTCGTCAGTGTTCCTCACGGCAGAGGCCGCCGCGCCCGTCCCAACCGCCACGCTCACCTATCTGAACCTGCCCACCATCACGCCGACGCCGGCGCCCCGTGAGAACGAGGGAGTCCCCACAGAAAGCATCGCCGGCAGCGATGGCACCGCGCTCGCGACCCCCTTGCCGGAAAGCCCAACCGTCGTCGCGACGCCAACGAGCGCCTCCTACACCGTCCAACCGGGCGACACGCTCCTGGCGCTGGCGATGCACTACGGCCTGCCCATGGCGGCGATCCAGATGGCGAACCAGATGGGCGGCTCCACCACGCTCTACGCCGGGCAGACGCTCGAAATTCCCGCGGCCGACGCCTGGCGCGGCGCTTCGCCATTCTGGACCGTGTACGAAGTTCAGAGCGGTGACACGGTCATTGACATCGCCCAACAGTTCGGGCTGGATTTCGTCGCCCTGGTCGCCGTGAACGAGCTCACCGACGCCGATGTGCTCCACCTCGGGCAGGCGTTGGTCCTGCCGCTGGATGTCCCCCTCGAGGCAGCCGCGGCCCCTGTTGCCACGCCACCTGTCGTCGCCGCCGCGGCGAGCGTGGCCACGCCCGCGCCGGTCGCCGCTGACGCCCCCATCGCCGCCTTCACGCCGATCGCCGCGCCGCCGGCAGCCAGTACCGCGCCTGCCGAAATCGCTGGCTGGCCCGCGGAGGTCTTCGCCCGCATCAACGCCGAGCGCGCCGCCGCCGGGCTGGGCCCCTTCACCTGGAACGACACGCTCGCGCAGGCGGCCTATCTCCACGGGTTGGATTGTCAACAGCGCGGCTCCTGCAATCACACCGGCTCAGACGGCTCGACCGTCAAGATGCGGGTGCTCCGCGCCGGGTATCCTGCCATCGGCGCGGCGGAGTGCATCGTGTATAGCCAGACGCCGCAGCAGGCCGTCTTCTGGTGGATGGACGAGGTTCCGCCCGATGACTGGCATCGCCGCACTATCCTGAGCACCTGGGTGACGGAAATCGGCATCGCCGTCGTGCCCAATCACCTGGGCAGCTACTATTTTATCGCCGATTTCGGGCGTCCGCAGTAGTTTTCTGCGGCGGCGCGCGAAGGCCGTTCGTCTGGTGAGCCATCCCCCGGCTGACACTCAAGGCTTGTTGAAGGGGACCTGGTCAGGCGTCAATCCATGGCATAAAAAATCAGCGAGCCGGTGTTCCGGCTCGCTGATGCGCTTTTTCACTGCCCCGCTTTTTCGCCCTACTGGCCCAGATTGGTGAACGCGGCCATGCCGGCGTACACCGCCTCTTCACCCAGCTCTTCCTCGATGCGCAGGAGCTGATTGTATTTGGCCACCCGATCCGAACGGCACGGCGCGCCGGTCTTGATCTGGCCGGTGTTGAGCGCTACCGCCAGGTCGGCGATGGTGGCGTCTTCGGTCTCGCCGGAGCGGTGCGAGGTCACCGCGGTCCACCCGTGCCGCTGCGCCATCTGAATCGCGGCGATGGTCTCGGTGAGCGAGCCGATCTGATTGAGCTTGATCAATACCGAGTTGGCAGCTTTTTCCTTGATCGCGCGCACGATGTACTCGGTGTTGGTCACCAGCAGGTCATCGCCCACGATCTGAATCCGTCCGCCGAGGCGCGCGGTCATCAGTTTGAAGCCCTCCCAATCGTCCTCCGCCAGCCCGTCCTCAATGCTGATGATGGGATATTTTGCCACCCAGGCGGCGTAGAAATCCACCATCTGCTCGCTGGTGAGCACGCGGCCTTCCTTCTTGAGGTCATACTTGCCGTCCTCGTAGAGCTCGGAAGCGGCAGGATCCATAGCAATCCAGATATCTTTGCCCGGCTCGTAACCGGCCTTCTGGATGGCCTCCAGGATCACCTCGATGGCCTCCTCGTTCGTTTTGAGGCTGGGAGCAAATCCGCCCTCATCGCCGATGCCCACACCATATCCCCGCTTCTTGAGCACCGCCTTGAGGCTGTGATAGGTCTCCGCGCCCCAGCGCAGCGCCTCGGCGAAGGTCGGCGCGCCGACGGGCATCGCCATGAATTCCTGGAAATCGGGGCCGTCCACCGCGTGCTTCCCGCCGTTGAGGATGTTCATCATCGGCACCGGCAGGAGGTGCGCGTAAGTCCCGCCGATGTAGCGATACAGCGGCACCTCCAGATAGTTCGCCGCCGTCTTCGCGACCGCCAGGGAGACGCCGAGGATGGCATTGGCGCCCAGTTTGGACTTGGTCCGCGTGCCATCCAGCGCGATCATGAAATTGTCAATGCCCTTCTGGTCGGTCACGTCCCAACCGATCAGTTCCGGCGCGATGACCTCGTTGACGTTGTCAACGGCCTTCAACACGCCCTTGCCGCCATAGCGCCCCGGATCCTCATCGCGCAGTTCCAACGCCTCGCGCGAGCCGGTCGAAGCGCCGGAGGGAACAGCCGCCCGCCCCCAGGTGCCATCTTCGAGGACGACTTCAACTTCGACAGTGGGGTTGCCCCGCGAATCCAAAATTTCGCGTCCGGTGATATCGAGAATATACATCGCATAACCTCCTTATTAAACTAATTCTTGGTGATTCCTGGATTTGATCACAAGCGTCATTCACGCCGCAGGGTCTCAATGCCAGGCTCATGATACCTCAAAGCAGCCATAGGGCAAACGTGGCGCTCATCGCGGGACTCATTTATGACAGTGACACTTCAGCCGCGCGCGCAAAAAACCGCGCCGATCTGCAGATCGGCGCGGCCCTCAATAAGTATGAGTCCCAGGTATTTTCGGATGGCCCAAGCAGTCGAGTGTACTCCCCTCCACAGGGGCACCCTCTTTCGGTTCTGAGTGCGGTGACTTTGAGCCCTCTCGCACTCGTCCCCAGGGAAAATCCGATTTCCCCGGTCAACGGCCCCGGTTCTGGTCTTCCGCCCAAGATCAGAACATTGGCCGTACCTCCAGAGTGTTTTGTCGGTTACCCTCTCCTGCTTTTCTAAATCCCATACTTGGGACTCACTAGCTTTACCATAACCTTCCAGGGTCACAAAATCAAGGGGATTTCCTTAAAACCCGCTTAAAACTCCCGCGCCTCAACTCCGCGCCAGGGTGAGCGCCTGCCCCGCGAGCTGATCCTCGCGCAGCGCCGCCACAAACAACAG
>JAAZNO010000125.1 GCA_012798275.1 Chloroflexota bacterium | reverse complement strand
GCATCGGCAGCGGCGAACGTGAGCAGCTGCGCCAGCTTCTGTGCGGCGAGCGCGACGGCATTCCCGCCGATGATGGAGGAGCGCGAGGCGACGGTCGGGCCGGAATCGAGCGCGGTGCGCGTATCGGGGCGCAGCATGTGCACGCGCTCGAGCTTCACGCCGAGCGTTTCGGCGGCGATGAGGGTGAAGACGGTGCGGCTGCCCTGCCCGAAGTCCGTCAACCCGCAGGTGAGGACGAGGCTGTAATCCGGCTCCACAGCCAGGGTGCTGGCGGCATAATCCAGGCCCTCGCCTCCCAGGCCGCTGCCGTGAAAATAGGCCGCGACGCCCAATCCTCGCCGCACCTCGGCGTCGGCGGGTTGCGCGGCGTAAGCGGCGCGTTTGCGATCCCAATCGGCGTGCTCGCGCACCCATTCCAGGCACGCCGTCAGCCCGGCCTCTTGGGTGATCGTGTCGCCGGTCATAGTGCGGTCGCCCGTGCGGAGGCAATTCTGCAGCCGATAGTCCAGCGGGTCGCGGCCCAGGCGATACGCCAGCTCGTCTATGGCGATCTCCACGGCGGCGGCCGCGGCGGTGTTCCCGAAGCCTCGAAAAGCGCCCGAATAGCCGTTGTTGGTGTAAAGCACCTGCGTGTCGCCGTGCACAGCACGATAGCGGTAAGCGCCGGCGGCGTGCATGGTAGCGCGCCAGCAGGCCATGGGTGTCATTGAGGCATAGGCGCCGCTGTCGGCGAGCAGGACGGCGCGCGCGGCCTGCAAGTTGCCTTGAGCGTCGGCGCCGATCTGCAGGTGAATGTCCATCGCCTGGCGTTTGTAGGAAGCGAGCATGGATTCGGTGCGCTCGAAGATGAGGCGCACGGGGCGACCGGTGAGCAGGGCCAGCTGGGCGACCTGCGCGGAAGTCTGGTAGAGGACGTCGTCCTTGCCGCCGAAAGTGCCGCCAATGGGCGGTTGGATCACCCGCACCTGTTCCGGCGGGAGCCCGGTCAGCGCGGCGATGATGTCGCGGTTGATGAAGGGGCTTTGGTTATTGGCGTAGACCGTCACCCCGCCATCGGGTTCGGGGATGGCGAGCGCGCCCTCGGTCTCCAGATAGGCGTGTTCCTGGTGCGGCGTGTGATAATGTTCGTCCAGGACGAAGGGGCATTCCGCCAGGAGGGGGTCGGGATCGCCGTTGCGGACGATGGAGACATTGCACAGATTGCCCTTGCCGGTGGGCGAGACCTGGGGGATCACGGGAGCGTCGGGGTCGAGGGCGTGATGGATGTCGCTCACGACCGGCAACGGTTCCAGTGTCAGCGCGATGGCTTCGACGCCGGCGCGAGCGGCAGTTTCGGTCTCCGCGGCGACGACGGCGATGGCTTCGCCCACGTAGCGCACGCGCTCATAGGCCAGGGCGTAGGCGTCTTTGATGGGCCAGCCGAAGTTGCCGTGCTCCTCAAAATCCGCGCTGGTGATGGCGGCGACGACGCCCGGCACGGCCAGCGCCGGCGTCACGTCGAGGTGCGTGATGCGGGCGTGCGGCAGCGGGCTGCGGAGCACTTTGGCGATCAACATGCCGGGCACATGCATGTCACAGACATAGCGCGCTTCTCCCATCGCGCGCGCCAGGCCATCCACATTTTGGATCTCTTCCTTGCCGATATACTGCAACTCTGCCATGGCTAAGCTCCTTGCCGGGCGACGGCGCGCCGTTGGGCGGTGGCCTCGATAGCGTCCACGATTTGCTGGTAGCCTGTGCAGCGGCAGAGATTGCCGCTCAGGGCTTTGCGGATTTCCTCGCGCGACGGCAGGGGGTTTTTGAGCAGCAGCGCTTCGGCGGCGATGATCATGCCCGGGGTGCAGAATCCGCATTGTACCGCGCCGAATTCCACGAAGGCGCGTTGCAGGTCGGTAGGACCGCCGTCGGGCGCGCGCAGGCCCTCGATGGTGATGACGTGACAACCGGCGACTTTCGCGGCGGGGGTGCGGCAGGCTCGCGTGAATTTGCCATCTACCAGCACGGCGCACGCTCCACAGGCGCCGGTATCACAGCCGCGTTTGGTGCCGGTGAGGTCGAGAACCTCCCGCAATAAGTCCAGGAGCGAAAGCTCGTCAGGCAGCTCCTCCAACGCCAGGGGATGATGATTCAGTGTGAATTCAAGTCGCATCGTTAACCTCGGGATGAAAATCGGGTTTGAACAGGTCTGGCCGGGCAAGATGCCCTGACGGATGTCTGACAACTTGAGTATATCCCCTTCTGAAATCTGTGTCCAGTGGGGACGATAACCAAAACTTCCCCTTCTTTCCGCGCCGACGGCGAGTGAAAGGGGAAGTCGCGGCCTGCCTTCACATTCGAGAGCGGGCCGACGTCAAGGCGCCGGCTCCACGTGCAGCGCCGGATCCCCCAGGATGAGAAAGCCCCAGCGCACATCGGCGGCATTGTTTTTGTCTTGTAGCACTTGCAGCCAGGCGTCGCCGAGCCGGGGCTGCTGCGCCAACGCCTGATAGAAAACCCGCGCGGCGGAGCGCTGCTCGAAGGTGGTGGTCTCCCCCACCGGTCCCAGGAAAGCGACGGCGCCCCCAACCGGCGTCTGCATCCAGGCTTCAGCGAGGGAGGCCTGGGTGGGATGGGCAAAATGCCCCGCCAGGCAGGTCCACGCGATCACCACCGAGGGCTGTTTCCAGTTCTGCCCGTCGTTGAGGGTGAGGATTTCTTCATCACAGAGCCGGCTGAGGCTGCCGTGCCCGCTGTAGTTGAACCAGCTGGGACCGCGATTCAGGGCCGTCAGCAGGTGTTCCCGGCTGTCTTCCTCGCCGGCGTCAAGGCGCTCGGCCTGCTCGCCGCCGGGCACCAGTGGGATGATTTCCGCGAGCATGTCGGAGAAGGCCGGCTCGTCATCCGCGACGAAAATCGGGGTGGGCGGCCGCTGCGCCGTTTCCCAGTTCAGCGTCTTCTCGACCATGACCTGGATGCCGGCGACCGTCTCGGCGGGGAAGCGTCCGACGGCGACGGTCGGCTCGCCGGCGGCGTTGAGGCTGTAGCGACCGTCGGCGGGGGTCTCGCCGAGCACGGT
>JAAZNO010000682.1 GCA_012798275.1 Chloroflexota bacterium | reverse complement strand
TCACGTTGAGCTACAGCAGTCAGAGCATATGGCAAACTCGTTACACCCTGACCCCAGAACAACAACAGCAGGTCCAGCAATGGGCCAGTGTCGCCAACCTCATCGCCTACAAAGAGGATGTGCCGCCCGTCGTGCCGCTGGTGTTGTGGTACAAGGAGGGCGGTTTGCGCGCTGAGAATCCTGCCAATTGCGAAGGCATCATGGGGCTGTACACTGCCGTCAGAACCGGGCAATATCCCTGCTTTCCCCCCGGCCCCATCGAGCCGCGCGAGGTGCGCTATCAACTCGAGCTGGGCACGCGCATATTCAAGGACTATTGCCCGCAGGTCACCTACACGACCACCGATCCAGAGGTGCTGAAGCGGTGTTACCTCACCTACAACGCCGGTCCCCACAGCCGCAGCGATCCCAATCGTTCCGCCTATGTCATGAACGGCTATGACGCCGCACACCAAAACATGGTCCATACGGACGTTGAGGGACGCGCCTATCGGCTCCAGGTTTTGGGCGCCTGGCCAGTGCACCTGGCGATTCAGGCGCAGCTCAGCCACAGCGATGTGCTGCCGGCGCCGCTCGCCCTTCTCGCCCCGGCCATGCTGATGCAGGAAGGGTTAGATCGGCTATGGAGCTATCAAGAAACAACGCGACTCAGCATCGCGCCGGCCCCCACCCTGGAGCGTTGCCGCACGCCGCAGGTCAATGAATGCTTCGGCGCCCCCAGCGCCGAGGGGCGCGCGGACCTTCGTCCCAGCCGCAGTCCCCTGCAACACCCCCCCCTCGCGGGAAGCCTGGTCTGCGGATTGCTGCCCGGCGTCGAATTGCTGCCCGCGAAGCCCGCGCTCGTGGTCGCACCGCTCGACGGCGTCCTCATGCGCTATGCGGATCAGAGCGGTAAACTGGCTGTCCTCATCGAGAACGATGAGTGGAGTGTCTGGTTGTTGGGATTGCGCTCGTATATCGCAGCGCCGGGGCCGGTCACCGCCGGGACTATCGTCGGGGCGGTCAGCGGTGCGGGAAGCGATTGGCCCGCCGTGCATTATACTGTGTATGATAAACGTCAAGCCGCATTTGTAGATCCACTAGGATTCCTACCCGTGGGCGCCTGCCCACCCGAATCATAAAAATCCAGTAACAAGGGGTGAGACGATATGAATATCATGGCTTTGTTACCCGCATTCCTGGTCATATTAGGCATCGTGTGGGCCGTCTGGCTGATTTTCAAACGCGACTTGCTGTCCCAGAACATCGTGAAGCTGCTGATGTATTTCCTGGGCGTGATCATCACTTTCATCATCATCGGTTGGCTGGTAGACACGTTCCTGCCACAATGGACCTTGCAGCGATTGCTCACGGCCAAAAATTCAAACAACGTCGAAGCCATCGAGACCATTGGGCGAGAGATGTGGCAGGAGGCCGTCGGGGGAACCGGCACGCCTCAGCCGATTGTGATCACCACGCCCGGGGCGCCAGCACCGACTCTCAGTCCGGCCCCGACCCCCGCCACAGGTGAGGAAGTGCCCGCCCGCAGCCAATCCGCGACGCTGGCGCCGGGGGAACAGGCCTACACCGTCGTCAAAGGCGATACGCTCTATCGAATCTCTAACCGCTTTGGGGTGAGCATCGCCGCGATCCAACAGCGCAACGGCCTGGGAACCTCGACGAATATCCAAGCCGGGCAGGTTCTGATCATTCCCGCACCGTGAGCGCCAATCCTCCTTCAGCGAATCCAACGAAGTCGCCGACACCGACCGCCGTGCCGAAGGATTTGCGCACGGGGCTTGCCGGATTGTGGGGCCGGATCAGCGAGGGCGTCTTGCCGGAGGTGCATTACCTCGATGGCGAGATTCTGAAGCTCACCATCCGCATGGCGCCCTATCGCCGGGACGTGCCGCGGCTGTTCGTGCGCATCGGCGCCGTGTTCCTCCTGGTCGCGTTGGTACTCATAGGGATGTCGTTCCTGTTTATCTGGCTTGTCTCCGCGCGCTTGTGGTTCAGCGCATTGGCGCTGGGCAGCCTTAGCCTGCTGGGATATGGCCTGCAGAGCCTGCTCCTCTATGAGCAGTGGCAGTTCATCCTCACGGATAAACGCATTATTTTGATCACGCCCGATCCGGAGCGACGCGGTTTCGCCGACGCCATCTACCTCAAACAGGGCAAGATTCAGGTGCTGGACACCAACTGGTCTACCAGCCCTTTTTGGGGGCTGTTTCAAGCGGTCAAAGGTTCCCGCGACGTGATGCTCAGCATGAGCGGTTACGAATTCCAGGAACAGGGGGCCAAGGTCAAAGGCGGCTTACGGTTCCCCGACGTGACACCCGATAATATCCAGCGGCTTGAGGCGCTGATTTTTGGTTGAGGCGTCGCACCAACGTCGCGGAGGGCATCAAAACAGCACAGACGCGGGGCAGCTCGCGTCTGTGCTGTTTGCGTCAAAAGGCCCGGCTCATGGGGGAGCCGCGGCGCTCATTCCCCCAGTAGCGCCTGGCTCACGGAGCCCACGGAGGGGAGGCATCTGGCATTGAAGAACCCGGTTCAGTCATAGCGCTCTGCAGAGCGGCGCACAGCACCAGTTTACGGCAGCTGGCAGGCGTAGGTCCCGTGTGCCACCAGAGTGCAGGTCGCCCTTGTAGGGGGACAGGGACAGCTCACTCAGCGGTGCCCGGCTCACAGAGCACCACGGAGATCGGATGCCATAACCATAACCCGAATTTCCCAACGGCAAAATCCGACGCCTGATCCACCTGGCTGCCGGGGACAAAGCAAATATCTGTGTACGCTATATGTTGGCCGGCATAACGACGGCGCGAGTTGTGCGACCGCCATTCGCGGCCCACCAAGGGTTC
>JAAZNO010000124.1 GCA_012798275.1 Chloroflexota bacterium | reverse complement strand
GTGCTGCAACGTCCCGATTTCCTGCCGCTGCTGCTGGAAGGCTACGACGTCATTGCCGTGGCCGGCGCGCACGGCAAGACGACGGTCACCGGCATGATTGCGACGGTGTTGCTGGCGGCCGGCCTTGATCCTTCATATATCATCGGGGGCGTGGTGGGGAATCTCGGCAGCAACGCCCGCAGCGGCAGCGGCCCGCATTTCGTCATCGAGGCGGATGAGTACCGGAACACGTTTCTGGCGTTGGAGCCGACTATTGCTGTGGTGACCAATGTGGAGTTCGACCATCCCGACAGTTTTGCCAGTCCGCGTTTCCTGCGCCTGGCGTTTGGGGAGTTCACCCAGCGCATTCGGCCCGGCGGCACGTTGATTGCCTGCCATGATGATCCCGTGGCGCACGCGATAGCGGCGGCCTATCACGCCAGCCAGGGCCGGGTGACCCTTTACGGGCTGGCGGAAGGGGCAGACGTCGCCTGGCGCGCGGTCAACGTGCGCGCTAACGCCGCGGGGGGAGTGGATTTCACGGCGCTCGAGCACGAGAGGCCGCTGGGAGACGTGCATTTGCAGATTCCGGGGGCGCACAATGCCCTCAACGCGCTGGCGGCGCTCGCCGTGGCGGCGCAGCTGGGAGTGCCCTTCGAGACGGCTGCGGCGGCATTGGCGACTTTCTCCGGGACCGCGCGGCGTTTTGAAATGTTGGGCGCGGCGGGCGGGGTGACGGTGATTGATGATTACGCGCATCATCCGACCCAGATCCGCGTGGTGCTGGCGGCGGCGCGCGAACGTTATCCCGGCCAACGGCTGCTGGCGGTGTGGCAGCCGCACACTTTCAGCCGTATCAAGGCGCTCTGGGGAGATTTCATGACGGCGTTCGCGCAGGCGGATCGGGTGCTGGTGTTGCCGGTGTACGCCGCCCGTGAGGTGGACGACGGCAGCTTCACGCAGGACGATCTGGCGGCGCAGCTGGCGCATCCGGCGGTGCTGGCGGTGGCGTC
This sequence comes from Chloroflexota bacterium, assembly GCA_012798275.1. GTDB lineage: Bacteria > Chloroflexota > Anaerolineae > B4-G1 > SLSP01 > JAAZNO01. The sequence continues at coordinate 523 of JAAZNO010000124.1, read as the reverse complement.
CCTGGATGAGGCGGTGCGGCAACTGGAGGCGCTTGTCGCGCCGGACGATGTGGTGCTCCTGATGGGCGCCGGCGACGAGTATGTGATCGGTGAGCGGTTGTTAGCGCGATTGCGAAAGGAGACGGTGGCATGTCCCGATTGATGGAAGCTTTGGCGAAACTGGCGCGGGTGCAGGAACGCAAGAAATCCCGCTATCGTGCCTATCAGTCGCAGGCGCTGAGCTTGAAGATGCAGCTGGTCGAGCGCGCCCCGAGCGCGGCGTCGCGGAGGTCTACGTCACGGTGAAAGCCGATGTGGAAGTCCGTCTGGAGACGCTGGCCCGCCAGCTGGGAGCCGTCGCCGAACGCCAGGGGCGTCTGGCGCGGTATTCGATGGCAGGCATTGGCGGCCCGGCAGAGCTGCTGGTGACGGCCCCGGATCGGGAAACCCTGGTGCAGGCGATCCTGGGCGCACGCGCGTTGGAGCTGCCGGTGTGGGTCTTTGGCGGGCTGACGAATTGTCTGATCTGCGACGCGGGCTTGCC
>JAAZNO010000681.1 GCA_012798275.1 Chloroflexota bacterium | reverse complement strand
GCGAAAAAGCGACTAAGCGAAAAAATCACTTGCGTGACAAAGGTACCGCCACTGACTGAAAAACGGAAAATTTCCTGGCGACCCTTGAAGATTGAGCATCAACTTTTGCCCCTATCCCCTGTCTCCTTCCCCCCGCGCACGCGGAGAGAAGGAGAACTTTTTTTTGTGGGGTTTTGCAGGCGGGCTACGCCCGCCTGCAAAACCCCCTTATTTTTTCTCCCCCTCTCCAACGGCGCAAACGCCGTTGGGGAGGGGGCTGGGGAGGGGCAAAAGCTACAGCTTACAAAGGTTCATCCATCGCCGCCGAGCTACCTCATGCCAGGCTGAACTATGGCCGCACATTTGCCGGGTAGAGACAGTGGTGTGCCGCAGGAACATGTCAACTTCTCAAAAAATCGGCGAATCATCTACGTTCACACGTGGGCGCCTGGGCACGTTCACACCTTCACACGGGAACAGAAATCAGTGAGCCGTGCATAAAGAGCCATTGTACCGATTTGAAGAGAAAATGCAAACAAATGAAAACCGCCGCGTCCCTGACGAGATCGCGGCGGTCCATGATCCGGCGGCAGGGAAACACCCCGGCTTTATCCGTCTACGGCTCTCCCACCATCGCCTTGAGGACTGCCTCCAACTGGGCCTGCGCGCGACCGTAGCACTCCCAGTCATTCTGTTCCAGGCAGGCCTGCCCGGCCTGATAGTGTTCCCAGGCCTGCTGCGCCAGGGATTCCAGGTCGCCAGTGGGCGTCGCTCCCGCACCCGGCATCTCCGGTTCTCCGACCGCGCCGCCGCCCGCCATTACCTGCAGCAGCGCCTCGGCTAACGTCGGCGCCATCGCTACCCGGTCGTTGTAGGTAACGATCACCCGCTTGAGCTCTGGCAGCTGGCCAGACTCCGATTCCAGATAGAGCGGCTCCACATACAGGAAGGTGTCCTTGAGCGGAACTACCATCAGGTTGCCGCGCAAAACCCGTGAGCCACGCTGATCCCACAGCGTGAGCTGCTGCGAGATGGTCGGGTCCTGATTGACGCGCCCTTCCACCTGCAACGGCCCATAGATCAGGCGGTCCTTACTCAGGTTGAAAACTCCCAGCTGGCCGTAGTCCGCCCCATCGCTGTCGGCGTACAGCCAGGCCACCATGTTCTGCTTTTCCTTGGGGACGTAAGGCCGGATCATGATAAACTCCAGCCGCTCGCGGCCGGGAAGCCGCATCACGACGTAATACGGTTCCATCTCCTGCTCCTCAGTTTCCACCAATTCGCTAGGAATGGCCCAGAGGTCTTCGCGGTTGTAAAAGACCTGCGGATCGCGCATGTGATAGGTGCTATATTGCACCGATTGATAAAGGTAAAGCGTCTCCGGGTAACGCCAGTGATCGCGCAACACCTGCGGCATCTGCTCCGCCGGGTGAAAAAGCGTGGGGAAGATGCGAGCGTAGGCCGCTGCAACAGGATCGGTAGGATCCACCAGGTAGTAGTTAATCTCGCCGGTATAAGCGTCGAGCGTGACCTTGACGCTGTTGCGCAAGTAGTTAAGCCCATTCTGTTTCTCTGAGTAGGGATAGCGATCGGTCCAGGTGTAAGCGTCCAGCATCCAGACGATACGCCCATCGGCAATGACCGGGTAGGGATCGCTATCGTACCACAAAAACGGCGCGATGGTTTGGGAGCGCTCGGTGATGGTACGGTAGAAGAGGACCCGGCTGTCGGCAGTCAGCGCCGGTGAAAGGAGCAGCTGCACACTGTTGAAACGCAGCGCCAGGAGCGCCCGCCGAAACAGTCCATCCATCGCCACTCCATCGGGGCCGGTATAGCGGGTATACGCATTGGCGTCACCCCGGGGATAGTCAAATTCGTCTTCGGTCCCATTCACCAAAATATAATCTTTGGTCAACTCACCAAAGTAGATCTCCGGCCGGGTGATGGCGAGCTCCGGCAGCGTGCTGGTCGGCGGCAGGTCGCGCACATATAGCTGAGGCAACCCCTCCTGGCTGACCACGTTGACCGGGCTGAGCGCCAAACCGTAACCATGGGTGAAAATCAAATGGCGATTGACCCACGTCTGCGCCTGCTCGGCCAGCTGCTCGGAATCTAACTCGCGCACGGCCAGCATCACCGATTGCAGCTGCCCATTGAGCACATAGCGATCCACATCCACATCGTTGAAGCTGTAGTAAAGGCGGATTTCCTGCAGCTGAGCATAGGTCCGCTGCAGCGGCCGGTAATCCCACAGCCGGATGTTCTGGATGATGTCGGCGTTGGCCGCCAGGTCAGCCGGTGAGAGCGTCCCGGCCGCCGGGTAGGCCTGCTCCTGGATTTTGTCCAACCCATAAGCGGTCCGGGTGAAAGCGATGTTGTACTCAATATAGGGCTTTTCCACCACGAACTCGTTGGGCTCCACGGTAAAACGCTGAACGAGCGCCGGATAGATCGGGCCAAGGACGGAAATCACCAGCCAGGCCAGCCCGGCCCCCAACAACAACTTCCGGTCGCGAACAAAGGCGTTGACAAAAAGTAGCGCCGCCGCCACAAAGAAGATGACCATCTCAATGACGTAGAGCGGCAGGCGGGCATGAATGTCAGTGTAGCCGGCCCCCAGGACGACGCCGGCCTCCGATTGCAGCAACGTATAGCGATCCAACAGCCGACCTACGCCGAGCAGCCCTAACCAGAGCGCCCCCAGCAAAGAAAGATGCGCCACGGCCCCCCGCGCCCGCGTCTGCTTCAACAGCCCATAACGGACGAGAATCCCAACAAAGGC
>JAAZNO010000016.1 GCA_012798275.1 Chloroflexota bacterium | reverse complement strand
GGCCCTGGGATTACGTTCTCGGCTCGGCGCACTGGGTCGAGGGGGTGCCGGGGTGGCTGCCGGCGGGCTTCGCCGATGGGATTCAAGCGGCCTACGCACGCTATTTTCGGGAATTGGTGCGCCTGGCGCGTGAAGGCGAGTACGATGTGCTGGCGCACTTCGACCTGGTGCGGCGGGATTCGTGGGCGCAACTCCAGCAGACCCTTCCCCTGGAGCAGTTTGCGGCCGATATAGACGCCGCGCTTCAGGCGGTCGTCGCCCGTGGCAAGGGGTTGGAGATCAACACCTCGCCGCTGGGGAATGGGCTGGCGGAACCCTGTCCTGGCCTGTACATATTGCGCCGCTATCGCGCCTTGGGTGGGGAGGTGCTGGTTTTCGGCTCCGATGCCCATCAAACGCGGCGCGTCGGACAACATTTCGAGGCGGCGCGGCAGCTGGCGCTCGCCGCCGGCTTTACGCGGTTGGCGCGCTATCGGGAGCGCCGACGGGTGGGATGGATTCCGCTGTGAGCCGCAGTAGATTTTGGTGTGGAGCAGTGAAGTGAGCATGGACCAAGACCCCTTGATGACGATCGTCATTCCCGCCTACAACGAGGCGCATCGGTTGCCCGAGACTTTGCGCCGCGTGATCGCCTTCGTGGAGGCGGCTTCTGAGCCGCTGAACGTGCTGGTAGTGAACAACAACAGCCGCGATGCGACCGGCGCCATTGCAGCGGAGGTGGCGGCCGGGCATCCCTGCCTGCGGGTGACAGAGCAACCGCTTCAGGGAAAGGGTGCCGCAGTCCGCAAGGGCATTTTCGAGGCGGAGGGCCGCTATGTCTTCATCTGCGACGCGGATCTGGCGATGCCTATCGAGGAGTTGCCGCGTTTCTATCCGGCGCAGCTTGGCGGGGAATATGACATTGCCATCGGGTCGCGCGAGGCGCCGGGCGCCCGGCGCTTCAACGAGCCCTTTTACCGGCATCTCATGGGGCGGATCTTCAACCTGATGGTGCGCGTGTTGGCCGTGCCGGGCATCCAGGACACGCAGTGCGGTTTCAAGGCCTTTCGGCGCGAGGTGGGACAGCGGATCTTCGCCGTGCAGCAGATCAACGGTTTTGCCTTCGATGTCGAAGTGCTCGCCATCGCCCGCCGTTGGGGGCATCCCATCGTCGAGGTGGGCATTCCCTGGTATTACGGCGAAGGCGGCAGCGTCCATCCGCTGCGGGATGCCTATCGCATGTTCCGCGAAGTCCTGTACATTCGCCGGAACGTCCGCGCTGGCGCGTACGACGTCGCGGCGGAGGGGTAAGGGCGTCTTGGGGGGACGTGTCAGTGGCGGAATCACCGTATACTTGCAGGTAGTTACACTCGCCATAGCGTGGTCGCAAGCCGCTTTGATAGCAGGAGGCAACGATGCCTGTACCGCCCACACTCTCTGACTTGCGCGCCCAACTGGACGCGGCCTTCGACGATGTCCAACTGGACGCTTTCTGCCTCGATCACTTTCCCGAAGTCTATGCTCAATTCGGGCGTGGCTTGCGGCGCGACGAGAAAGTCACCTTACTGCTCAACTATTGCCGCAATAAGGGCTACCTTGAGCAACTGGCGCGCCTGTTGGTTGCACCACAGCCGTCTACGGCCTCCACGGCGCTCAATCCCACGCACCTGACCAGCTATCTGGCAGCGTTGCGCGAGCAGTGCGCGCGGTTGGAGACGCGCCCTTACAAGCAGCTCTCCGAACTGCGTGGGGCGCCTGCCTGCCTGACGTTGCTGGAGACCTACGAGCCGTTGCGCTTCGACCTGCACCTGGGGCGCGCCCGGCTGGAGCGCGCGGAGAAACAGTCACCCGGAATGGCGGATTCGGATCTGCAAGCCGAGGCGCTGCGTGAGGTCTCGCGGCTAGACGTAGCTCTGCCCGACGTGTTTGCGGAAGGGGGGCATGTGGCGCTCCTGGGCAAGGCCGGCTGCGGCGGGGCGACGGTGTTGCGCCTGGCGACGGCGGTGCTGGCTGCGGGCGACCCGGCGTTGGCGCAAAAGCAGCTGGGCCTGACGGCTGGACCATTGCCCGTACCGGTGCTCATTGCCCTGCGGGAGTTCGAGCACGCTTGCCAGACTCACCCTGCGCAGTACAGCCGCGATGTGTCGGGACTGTTGCGCTTTGTGGACGCCCGATTCGAGCAACGCCATCCGGGGCGTGTGCCCCAGGGCTTTGTGAGTGGCCTCATCCAATCTGGGCGCGCCTGGGTTTTCCTCGACGCGCTGGACGAGGTGGCCGACCGCGACCAGCGGATTGTCGTGCGGCAGGCTATCGAGGACCTGGCCCGCGCTTTCCCCGGCAACCGTCTGGTGGTGACGGCGCGGGTAGCCGCCTACGAGGACGCCAACACGCGCCTGGATGCAGACTTCAACCTGGCTTATGTGCGCGACCTCACCCGCGAACAGTGGGCGCCGCTGGTGCAGCGGCTTTACGCAGGGCTGGAAGCCGACGCGCACTTTGCCGCCGAGCGCGCCGCGAAGTTGCTGGCGCGCATTGATGAAAAGCCATTATTGCAGGAGATGGTCAAGACGCCGTTGATGGTCTGGACGGCAACGCTCATCCACTACGCCGACCGCGAACTGCCCGAACAGCGGGCCGAACTCTACGCCGCCTACGTGGACGTGTTACTGGGCGAACGACTGCACGAGGAAGAGGGCGCCGAGGCTGCGCAAGCGTTGCGCGATGAACGGTGGCCCGCCGCCGACCGGCAGCTCTACCTGACCTACGCGGCCTATAAGACCCACGAGGGCGTGGCTGAGGAGCGGGCTCGCAGTGGGGACCGCGGGGCCCTGGTGGTGGTGGATGAGACGACGCTCAAGCGGGAGATTCTGGCGCCCTTTATGGCCGAGACGATGATGCTGGATACGAGCACGCTTGCCGGGCGACGTAAGGCGGAAAGCGAAGCCGGGGAATTTATCAAATTGATGGCGGAGCGCAGCGGTTTGCTGCACGCGCAGCCTGAAGGCTATACCTTTGGCGACCATCTGACGTTGCAGGAGTTCCTCGCCGCACTGTATCTGGTGGAAAACCGGTATGGGCAGGAACGGCTGGCTTTTTTGGCCGAGCATGTGGGGCAGAGCTGGTGGCGGGAGGTGATTCTGCTGATGGCGGGCAGCTTGCTGCGCCAATCGCGGCAAGCGCAGGATTTTCTGCTCAAGGAATTGGGTGCGCTGCCTGGCGGGGGCGACCCGCACGCCTACGGCGTAGCCTGGGCGGGGTGGGCGCTGCTGGAAATTCCAGAGAAGCGCGTGGGCTGGCATGCGGGCGCGCGGGCGGAGCTGGCGCAGCGGCTGGTGCAGGTGCTGTGGCAGAACCCGCCGCAGACGGGCATCCCGGCGCGGCTAGAAGTGGGCGAGGTGCTGGGGCGTTTGGGCGACCCACGCTTCAGCGGTCCGTGTGGTTTGCCGGAGTTCATTCCACTGCCCGGCGGGGAGTTTTGGATGGGAGATGATGATAGCACCGAGAAAGATGAGAAGCCCCGCCACCGCGTGAGCGTGAGCGCTTTTGCCCTGGC
>JAAZNO010000680.1 GCA_012798275.1 Chloroflexota bacterium | reverse complement strand
TTCGTGGTGATGGGCGGTTGCGATGGGCGGCAAAAGTCCCGCGATTACTACACCCGGCTCGCGCAAGCGCTGCCCAAGGAGTACGTCATCCTCACAGCGGGCTGCGCCAAGTATCGCTACAACAAGCTCGACCTGGGGCAGATCATCAGCGCCGACGGGACCTTCACCCTGCCGCGCGTCCTCGACGCCGGGCAATGCAACGACTCGTATTCGCTGGCCGCCATCGCCCTGCAGCTCCAGGCAGCGTTGGGATTGGCGGACATCAATGACCTGCCCATTTCCTACGACATCGCCTGGTACGAGCAGAAAGCGGTCATCGTGCTGCTAGCGCTGCTCTCCCTGGGAGTCAAGCACATCCGCCTGGGCCCCACCCTGCCGGCGTTCGTCTCGCCGGGCGTGCTGGATGTGTTGGTGCAGCGCTTCGACATCAAGCCCATCGGATCGGTCGAAGCGGACGTTGCCGCCATCGTCGCGGGGAACTGAGCCTTCACGCAAACACCCCAGAGGAGCCGTTCAAGCCCCTCTGGGGTGTTGTTATCCATCGCCCCAGGACGGCGCTCAGCAGGTCACATGAAAGAGGCCGATGACCTTGCCGCGCGCCTCATTCCAGTGTTTAATCGCTTCCGGCGTCGGAGCAAGCATCACCCGCACGCCCTTTTTCTCGAAATAGGCCGCCGCCTCATCCGAGAGCCGGGCCTTGTCGAAACACCCGGTCCCAAAAATGAGCGCTTCCGCGCCCTTTTTGTAGATCTGCTTCGCCTCATCGAGCGAGACTTTGTGACTCGTGCCGTAGACTTTCCTGGACAGCTTGCTCTTGCGGCGACGCACCTTACCGTCCCAACGCAACAGCACGTCATACTCGCAAGTCTCGCCGGCGATGCGCATCGCGCCGAACTTGTACTTCTCGATCACGGGCTCCATGCCTCATTCCCCCTTCCAGGCCCCCGGCCTGCCGGCGACGACAGCGCCTGGAGGGCCGCCATCGCCGGTCTCATGGGGAAGCGCGTTCCCCCTCTGGGGCACCTTGCACCCCGGTCTCAGGATCCTCCATCAGCAAGAAGCGGTTCAGCGCTCGCAGCACGGCCTTGAGGATCATCTCGCCCAAGGGCACAAGGCGAAGGTCAATGAAAAGATTCTCCTCGGGGATCTCCGCGTCCAGTTTTTCCATCTCGTCACGGAAAATCAGCAGCAGCTGCTCCTCGTGATCCGCCAGGAAGGCCGCCAGATCCCGTCGGCTCAGGCGAAAAGCCGTTTCACGCACCATGCGTCGCAACATAAGCACACCTCAGCAAATAAAGATCAGTGAGCCGTGAGGAAAGAGTTGTCGTAGTCACGGTTCACGGCTCACATTTTCATCTCGGCAGTGCGCCGCAGGGACATGTCAACTCCAACTCCGTGCTCATCCGTGAGCCCTCCCCACGGGACAGAGCGCGCGGCATGATCCAGAAATCAAGCGCCCCATGGCGCCGGTCATTCAGACACACACCATGGGGCCGTGAGAGCTACCGGCGAACTTAGAGCTTGATCTGCGTACCCAGCACCTTGAGGAACGCTGCCAGCCACGCCGGATGAGCCGGCCAGGCCGGCGCGCTGACCAGATTGCCATCCACGTGCGCCTGATCCGCCGCGAGGGGAATGAAAGTCGCGCCCGCATTGGTGACGTCTGGACCCACAGCGGGGTAGGCCGTGCATTCCTTCCCCTTGAGGACGCCCGCCGCCGCCAGAATCTGCGGCCCATGGCAGATTGCCGCAATGGGCTTGCCAGCCTGGGCAAAATGCTGCACGATCTTGATCACCTCAGCATCGAGGCGGATGTATTCCGGCGCGCGTCCGCCGGGGAGCAGCAGGGCGTCGTAATCCTCGGCCTTGACCTCCGCGAACGTGGCGTTAAGCACGAAATTGTGCCCCGGCTTCTCACTGTAGGTCTGATCGCCCTCGAAGTCATGAATCGCCGTGCGCACCTTGTCGCCCGCCTTCTTGCCCGGACAAACGACATGGACTTCGTGGCCCACCATCAGCAAGGCCTGGAACGGCACCATGAGCTCATAATCCTCAACGAAATCACCTGCGAGAATCAAAATCTTCTTGGCCGCCATACACCTATCCTCCTTAATGAATGTGTGACCGATGTGAAGTGAAAATAGCTGCCGTCGCAACACGAC
>JAAZNO010000123.1 GCA_012798275.1 Chloroflexota bacterium | reverse complement strand
GAGGCCCCCGCCAGAAGCTGCTGGACCTTGAACGCTGCCGCCTCCCCCTGCAGGAAAGCGCTCGTCAATTTTCCCCCCACCAAACCGCGCCCCAGATAGGAATCCCACAGGCCATAGATCGGCGCCTTAGTGTTGGCGTAGATCAAGTCAATGGCTTCCTCGTAGGTGTAGAAATGCTGGGCCCGGTCACGGTTGAACAAGACCAGGAAGACCAGATCGTCTTCGGTCAGAGTGCGCAACGCCGCTTCCAGCGCGGGCACGTCGGGGTTCTCGTAATACACGAAGCTGACGCGATTCGCATAGCTCGCCGCGACCTCGTGAAACAGACGCGAATACGCCACGCCGGTTGTCGTGCCGTCGTTGATGACGAGGATCTCGCGCGTCTGCGGGCGCTGCGTCAACGCCACGTCGAGTGTGGCCTTGATGTCTACCGTCATCACCACGCCGGTGAAATACGCCCGAAGCCCTCCCAGCATCGTGTCCTCGAAGAGATTGACGCCGCAGAACACCACCGGCACTTCGGGGAAGAGGCGTTCATGGTACTCTACCATGAAGTTGAAGGCCTCGTCATCGGTCACGACGATGGCGGCGAGGGGAATGGCGGCATATTTCTGTTGATAGAGCTCGTACAGGCGCTCGAAATATGCGGCATCGGGAACGACGCGCTTGGCGTCCATGTATTCCAGGTATAACTCGACCGGCTGCGCCTCCGTATCCAGCACCGACTTGATTCCCTGTACCAGATGATCGGTCCAGCTCAACCCCTGGTGATAGGAATTCAACACCAGGACGTTCTTGCGCGGCGTCTCCGTCGCCGTCTGTGCGGCAACGGGCTGATCTGGCCGAAGCCAGACCACGCTCAACAAGCACAGCGCCAACAGCACCGCTCGAACCCGGAAACGAGGCTTATCTGCCATAGACGCTCTCCTGACTAGACGGCATCGGCAAGTGGCTAGCGCTGCCGTTACATTCTCTACGACCCTCAGCCCCAGCTGCCATCCGCACTCACCCCTCTGATTCCACCACTTCGTCCGCTGCCAGCGGCTTCATGCGAATCGTGCCGGCGGCGCCGAGCACCTCACCCAGCTCGCGGACGGTTGCCTGCAGCACCGTCTCCACGTCACGGGAAGCGCGCAGCCGGTTAGAGATCTCCGCCACCAACCGTTCGCGGAACGCGCGGCGCTGCGATTCCTCATACAGCCGGGCGCTTTCCAGCGCCACATTCAGCTGGTCCACCAGGGATTGCAACAAGGCCATCTCCTCGGCAGTCCAGGTCGCGCCGCCCCGTTTGCGCCCGTCTATCACCCCGATGACCTGATTTCGCACCTGGATGGGGATCGCCAACGTCACGCCAGAATCCCCGGCGGCTATCTGTCCGGTGCGCAAGGCTTCCTGCATTTCTGGGCGCCAGGTCTCGCCGGCCGGGCGCGTCGCCACTCGATCGCTCACAAATCCCAGGTTGGATGCCGAGAGCAGCAACTGCTGCCACCCTTCGCGGGTCAACTCGCCGTAAGCCCGTCGCTCGGCCTCCAGGCTTGCCTGCACCTGCGCAAACAAACGCGCGTTGCTGATGGCGATGGCGACCTGATCTGCCACCGTCTGCATCGTGCTGATATCCGCCGGTTTGAAGGCCGCCACACGCCGGCTCTGGATGGTCAGTGCGCCAATCACCTCGCCCCGCACCCGTAACGGCAACGCCATTTCAGAGCGGGTTTCCGGCAAATAAGGATTGTCGAAGTGCACTGCGGCCTCACCTACGTCCAGCTGAATGTCGGCCTGCCCGGTCGCCACACAACGGCCAATCATAGATTGACCCCCTACTTGCAAGCGCCACCCTTGCGCCAGCATCTGCTGCCCGGCCTCGCCCGTGCCAGCGCGCAGCACCGCATATTCCTTCGCGGCATCCAACAGAAACAGCCCGGCGTAATACAGATCAAAACGCTGCTGCACCAGCTTGACCACTTCAGGCAGCAGCTCATCCAGTTCCACAATCTCAGTAGTGGCCCGCGACACCTCAGCCGCCGCTTCCAGCAAGGCCGCACGCTCCCGCAACTCCCCGGTGCGCTCCTCGACGCGCTGTTCAAGTGACGCCCGACTTTCCTGCAATTCACCCAAACTGCGGGTCAGCTCCAGTTCAGCACGCCGGCGGCGCAGGATATTGAGAACCAGCATCACAATCACCGCCGTCAGAATCACAAAGCTCAGGCCAATAATCCCTATCAGCTGCGCATATTGCTCAAAGAATGAGAAAGGCTTGTTGAGAATAAAACTATCGGCGGGCAAAGCGGACTCGGGAATGCCCCAACGCTGTAACTGCGCATAGTCGAACATATAGCGCGCTGCCGGCGACTGCACCACCGGAATATCCTCAGGGGATACGCCGCTCAAAATGCGCAAGGCCAGCTGCGCCGCCCGTTCCCCTTCAGTCACGCCGCTGGTCAGCTTGCCGCCGACGATGCCATATCCCAGGCTAAAATCCCACAGCGCATAAACCGGCGCGGTGCTGCTTGTCGCCACCAGCGGCGAGAAAACATCGTACTCAAAGAAATTCCCGGCGCTGTCGCGCGAGAAAATCGTCAACAGCACCAGGCTGTTGTCAGGCAGGCGCCGCAGCTGTTGCAACACGGCCTCCATCGTCATGTCCTCGAGATAAGTGAAGGCAATGTCGGGGTAATTTTTCTCCAGGGCCACCAGCCGCTCATGGACCCGCCGCCCCGTCACAGTCATGTCGTTCACCACGAAGATCTGTCGGGTCTGCGGATGCAGCTGCAGCGCCAGGTCCACCGTCCCCGCCACATCGGCAATCTCACTCACGCCGGTGAAATTCTTGTGGCCCGCCAGGCGCGTCACGTCAAAATAGTTAGCACCGCAAAAGACCACCGGCACATCGGGAAAAAGCTCGTTGGCGTATTGAAACAGGAAGTCAAGCGCGGCATCGTCGGAAGAGATGATCAAATCGGGCTGCCGCGTGCCATATTTCACGCGGTAGAGCTGCGCCAACTCCTCCAGATAGGCCGGGTCATCTATCCGCTTCAGATCCATATATTCGACCCACAGGTCAATGTCCTCCCCTGCGGAGTCGAGGACAGCCTCGAGGCCACGAGTCACATCATCCGCGAATTTATAACCCCGGTGATAGGAGTTGAGATACAACACCTCCCGACGCGGCACAATTTGCGATTGCGACAGAGCTCTGGCAGGTATCCACACCAGGCTGAGCACCATGCCGAGGATCGCCAATCTATGCAGTAGCTTCATCCAATGCCTCCGTCCTCGTCCCACAGCACAACCAGGTCTCAAGCATCCGGTGTCCTGGCATCCGAAGTCGCGCCGGGGGCCAGCCGCACGATCATGTCCTCCAGGTCCAACGCCTGACGCATCTCTTCAGCCGCCGTGCGCAACATGCGCTCCAGCTCCAACGTCTCACGGATATGACCGCTTACTTCACCGACCAGGCGCTCACGCGCAGCGCGCAGCTGGGTGTCCCGGTACAGCCGTCCGCTTTCCAGCGCCACACTCAATTGCTCGGCCAGGGTTTGCAACAACGCCATTTCCGCCGACGTCCACATCGCACCGCCGGGCTTGCGGCCGTCAAGGACACCGATTACCTGATCTCGTACCTTGAGCGGCAAAGCAATCGCACTCGGATCCGTCTCATCCGTGACAATCTGTCCCGTTTGCAATGCTGCCGCCATGCGCGGCTCCCAAACGGCGGCGGGACGGACACCCGTCGCATCGCTCACATAAGCCGGCTCCGCGCTCTGCCGTGCCAGCTCCTGCCAGGCCTCCCGCACGCGCGCCGCGTACAGATGACGCTCAGCCGACACGCTTTCCTCCAATTGACGCAGCAGATCAGCATTATTGATGGCCACGGCCACTTGATCGGCAATGGCCTGAAGGATGCTGACGTCTTCCCGCGTAAAAGCCTGTGGAGTTTTGCTTTGCACATCCAGAGCGCCCAGGACTTTATTGCGCACGCGCAAGGGCAACACGATCTCGGAGCGCGTTTCCGGCAGGTCAGGGTTGTTGAGGAAAGCGGCGTCCTGCCCCACATCCTGCGCGATCCGCACCTCGCCGCGCGCTACAGCGGCTCCCACGATGCCCTCCGTCCCGATGGAGAGACGATGACCGCGCGCCATCATCCGCTTTCCCCCCTCGCTGGACGCCGCCTGGAGCACCGCCCAGGTTTCCGTAGAATCCACGAGAAAGATTCCAGTGTGATAAAAACCGAATTGCTCGCTGATAACGTCCGTTACCCGCATCAACAACGATGGAGTGTCCTGCCGCACCGCCGCCATGGCTGCCGCGATGGCGGTCGTAGCGCCCAGGTAGCTCGTCCGGCGCCCCAACTCGTCGGTGCGTTGGGCGACCAAAGCCTCGAGCTGCTCACGGCGCGTCTCCAATTCCAGGTTGGATTGACGCACACGAGTCAGAGAGCCACGCAATTCCCGCAATGTCTGATCAAGAGGCCCCACGATGAGCAACAGGCTCATCGTCAACACGGCCCAGGTAGAGATGTCCGAGATGAAAAAGACCTGAGGCAGGGATACCCCCAACGCTCTGAGAACAGTCACTCCCAAATAAGCCGCACTGCTGAGCACCGACACGGTCAGCGCGGCCCCAAACCCCAATAACAGCCCGGCAATCGCTACCAGGCTTGCGCTGACAGCGACAAAGGGGTTGCCGTTCGTGCTCACTGCACCCGCTCCGGTAACGACAAGCCAAGATGTCGCCACCAACAACAGGCTGCCTTCGCGCACCCGGCCCTTTTGCAACAACAGTTTGGAAGCCAACGCCACCAGAAACAAAAACCCAAACGCAATGCAGGAGGCCACTTTTGCCGTAAAAAACAGGAGTGCCATGCACACGCCAAAAACGATCGCCACGAACATTCCCCCCAACAGGGAATTCAACAGACGGGCAACCCGCGTTTTCTCCTCATCGCCCTCAAAGACAGGCGCGGCCAGGAATGCTTTCAGCCGATCCCTAAACCCCTTGTGCTCGCTCATTCCGCTGTCTCCTGAGTTTCGTCGGGCACCCCCAGGTGCACGACCAGGCGTTCCAGACCCAGTCGCGTGCGCAATTCTTCAGCCGCAATGCGCAACATCCGTTCCAGATCCAGCGTCTCACGGATGCGTGCAGTGATCTCACCGACCAGACGTTCCTGCTGCGCCCGGCTTTGGCTTTCCTGATACAGGCGCGCGCTTTCCAAAGCCATACTCAGCTGCTCGGTGATGGAAGCCACCACCGCCAATTCCTCCGGACCCCAGGCAGCCGCGTCCTGCGGCTTGCGCAATCGCACCAGGCCCACAAGTTGCTCGCGGATCTGCAGGGGCAAAGCCACCGTCAGCGGATCCTCGCGGATGGGCTGCGCGAAGGAAATCCCCGTGGACGCCAGCGGCGGCGCTTCAAGCGGATGCACTCCCGCAGGGTCACACCGATAGCCACGTTCCGTACGCGCGCGCAGCGTCTCCAGCCACGCCTGTTGGGTCAAATTGCCATAGGCGCGACGCTCTGCTTCAAGCGCTTCTTGCGCCTGCGTAAAGAGCCGGGCATTATCGAGCGCCACCGCCACCTGATCGGCCATGATCTGCAAAACGGCAATAACGCTCTCGTCGAAAGCCGCCGACTGGTCGCTCTGCACGGAGATGGCCCCCAGCACCCGTCCACGCGAGCGCAGCGGCAACGCCGCCTCCGAGCGCGTGTCCGGCAATTCCGACGTCGCCAGGCGCACCGCGTCTTCCCCCACCTCCAAAGCGATACGCGGTTGGGCATGAGCAATGCTCCAACCAATCATGCCTTCGCCGATGCGAATGCGGTGTTGCCGGGCCAACATGCGGCGGCCGGCCTCGCCCGTACCGGCGCGCAAGATCGCCCACTCGTGCACGTCATCCGCCAGAAACAAGCCGACGTAATACAGGTTAAAACTCTCCCGAATGAGCTCCACGACCTGCTCCAACAGCAGTTCCACATCCAGAATCTGGTTCACGACGCGCGCCACCTCCGCCGTACCGGCGAGGTAAGTAGAGCGGCGCGTCAGATCGCGGGTGCGTTCGGCGACCTGCGTCTCAAGGGACGCAATCAAGTCGCGCAACCGCGCCGTCATTTGATTGAAGGACTGAGCCAGCATCCCCGCCTCATCCTGCCGTCGCACGTCCACCTGCAAGTCCAGCTTGCCCGCAGCGATTTCCTGCGCTGCGACTGCCAGACGGTTGATAGGGCCAGCAATAGACCGCGCCAGCAAGATGCTGAGGCCAATCACCACCAACAAAATCAACGCGCCGACGCCGGCAAGCGTGCGCAACATATCGGTGCGACCGCCGTCCAGCACCTTCTGGTACGCGAGAATCTCGTCCTCATAAGCGGTGACGCCGATGAGCCAGTCCCACGGCTCATAATAGACAAAGCGGCTGATGCGAACGTAGGGTCGCTCTTCATCGGGAGTCTGCCAGCGGTAGGATAAAGTGCCGATCTCACCCGGCTGTAACGCGAGTCCGGCATCAATGAGCTCCCGCGCGATGTAGCGCCCATCGGGATTGGGAGTATCCCACATGTTGACCCCATCCAGTTGTCCCCCCTCAGAAACGATGTAAACGCCTCGCTCCTCGCCTGCCGCTCCCAACACGAAAGCGTAGCCGGAATCGCCGACCCTGGTGTTCAAAATAGCCTGACGCAACGACTCCACGGCCTCACGCTTGACACCCACGTAGAGCATCCCAATGAGGTTCCCCAATTCATCATAAATCGGCTCATAGGCCGCCAGGTACCAATCGCCGAACGCATACACGCTGCCGCGGTAAGTCTCGCCGCGCAACACCGCCGCAATCACGGGGTTGGAAGTGCCATCAGGGTTGACGGCGGGGATGTACGTGCCGATCGCGCGGCGTCCATCCGGGGTCAGAACGTTAGTCGCTACCCGGAGCATGTCTCCAGCATCATTGATCCGCTGAAAAATGGCCGCCGTGCCGCCCACCAGGTCTACAATGTCATCTACTACGGGAGTACGGACTTCAGGATTGGCGTTTTCGCCCAGCCACTCCCCGCCGACCAACATCTGCGGCAGCCGCACGGGCACTGCCTGAAGCGTGTACTGATTCACCGCAGTCCAGGCAGTCGTCCTTTCCGTAGAGGACTCCGCCGATCCCGCCTGTTCCAGAACATACCGCGCCGTGTTCAGATTCGCGTTGACTTGCCGCTGCACCGTCTCATCTTGCGCGCGCACCATGTTATAGATGCCCAGCGCAATATCGCCCAGGTCATTCAAAGCCAGCCTGGCGGCCTCCTGGTCCACCCGTTGGCTGAACACACCGCTTTGCCAGGAAGCGATGCTCCACAAGGCCAGCGCCATGATGAACACCCCTCCCACGCTCAGCAGACCGATCTTGGCACCGATCCGCAAGTCACGCCAATTGGACATGGGTTATCTCCTTACCTTACCCGGCCATGCCAGAGCCTGTAGCAGCGGGCCAGGCTCACGCATCTTTCTGAGCTCCTGAGGCGCCGGTGATCCATTCGGGCCCCATGTAGACTTCCGCGGCCTCTAATGCCAGGGCGCGCTGCAATTCCTGCGCCGCCGTGCGCAAGATGGTGTCCACATCCAACGTGCTGCGGATGTGAGCAGTGATGTCTCCCAACAAGCGCTCGTTGGCGGCCCGGCGGCGGGTGTCCTCATACAGCCGGGCGCTTTCCAGCGTCACGCCCAACCGCTCGGCCAGGACGTTGACCAGGTGCAATTCCTGCGCAGTCCAGGCGCCCCGTGCCTCAGGCTTGCTGAGGCGCACGACGCCGATCACGGCATCGCGCGACTTGAGTGGCACCGCCAGGTTTTGCACATCCAGCTGTACGGGATTGCCTGAACGCACCGCCTGCGCCATGTCCGGCTGCCAATCCGCCTCCAAATTCAGGATTCGACCGTCGGACAACCCGACAAAACCGCGTTTTTCGCGCCCCGCCTGCTCCCAGGCAGCACGGGTCGCCGCTCCAGAGGCCACACGCAACGCCTCCAGCACCGATTGGGTTTCGGCGTACAGACGCGCGTTGTCAATCACCACCGCGAGCTGATCGGCCATCACCTGCAAGACTGCCACCGCCGACTCGTCAAAGGCGTTGAACTTGTCGTCCTGCACCGTCAGAGCGCCGATGACCCGCCCGCGCGACCGCAATGGAATCGCCGCTTCGGAGCGCGTCTCCGGCAGCTCCGGCGTGATTTTGCGGACGGCATCAGAAGTGGCCTGTGCGGCGATGCGCGCCTCCGAATTGGCAACCGCCCAGCCAATCATGCCTTCGCCGACGCGCAACCGGTGTCCACGCTCCAACATGATGCGCCCGGCCTCCCCGGTGCCCGCCCGCAATACGGCCCACTCCCCGCCCGCGTCCACCAGAAACAGGCCCACGTAGTACAGCTGAAAGCGCTCGCGGATGATTTCCACCGACTGCGTGAGCAGCTGCTCCACATCCAAAATCGCGGTCGCGGCGCGACTCACTTCGGCCGCGGCGAGCAGGTAAGCCGAGCGCCGTTCCAAATCGCGGGTACGGTCGGCAATGCGCGCCTCGAGGTCCGCATACGAGCCGGCCAGCTCCTCAGCCATGTGGTTGAAGGTCTGCGCCAGGACGCTCAATTCGTCCCTGCCGGCTACCGGAATCGTTGCGCGCAGCTCCCCCCGCCCAAAAGCCTCCGCGCCGGCCCGCAGCTCGGCCACCGGGCGCGAAAGGCTGCGTTCGACCGCCAGGGCCATAAGCCCGGAGATCAGCAACGCCGTGGCTATCACTCCGATGATCAGAACGAGCCGCTGTTGCGATTGCGCTGCCAATTCCGCGCTCGAGGCAGCCAGCTGCTGATGACTTTGGGTCACAACGCGCTCGATCTGCACGCCGATGTCATTGCCCAGGCGCTGGGATTGGAATTCCAGCGAGGCCACGCGCGAGACATCCCCGGTCGCCCGCGCAGCCTGGATTTCCTGAATCAACGTCGCATACTGCTGCAAATTGTCCAGCAGCTGCCGGAGCTGTTGCTGCTGCGCTGGGTCCGCCAGCAAGGCCTGCGCCTGGGTGAGATAGTCCAGGGCTCGCGTCACATCATCGGCGGCCTCATAGGGCGCCGGAACGGCGTCGCGGAGATACCGCAGCAGGTTGGCGCGGGAGGAAGCCACGCGCACCGCCGCGCTCAACAACAGGCGCTCCGCCTGCGCGTTCACCTCGACCACCTGTTGCAGCTGGGCATTGAGGCTGTTATGATCGAAGATGAACACCGGCAGCAAAATCGCCACCAGCAGGATCAACGTCACAAAACTGCCAAAGACCCGCTGGCGAACCGACAAGCGGCGCAGAAAATTAGTCATACTCCCACCCCAACACCTACTTAGACGTTGCCGCTTCCCAGATGGCGTTCGTATAGACCTCTTCGGGCGGCACCGCGGCCTCCAAAACGCCATACCGCTGCAAGGTATCAACGACCCGCAACACATCGGCGCGATCCGTATATCCCACCGGACGGATTTCGGAGACCTTAACCAGTAAGGAGATCTCCCGCATCATGGCGAGCTGATGTTCCAGCGTCTGCATCCCGCTGAGGTCATACTTCAACACCACCTCCGCCGCCTCTTCGGGATTGGCAATGGCGTATTCCCATCCG
>JAAZNO010000679.1 GCA_012798275.1 Chloroflexota bacterium | reverse complement strand
GGCGACCACCCGCTGGGCCTTTGGCGCTTTCGTGCGGCTGGCGGACGTGGGGGAGCAGCTGGCCACCGATCCATGTTGGCCGCCGGAGCGCACTGTGTCGGGCGCGGGGCTCGGCTGGAATGAGTGGCTCCAGCGCGCCAACGACGAGAAGGCCAGCACGTGCCGTTGCATGGGCACGGCGATTTTCACGCGCTGCAACACCTTCCCCGGCGTCCTGAACCCGGAGTTCTTTGGGTTGGAGAAGCCGGAGGGGAACACCTTCGGCGGGAAAACCTATTCCGACCCGGCGGACCTGCAGGCCGCCGTCGTCCATGCCATTGAGGTTTCCCCTGCCTGGGTGGCGGTAGCGCAACAGCCGGTCGCGCCTGAGATGCCCAGTCCCGAATCTTGCTTCGCCACAGAGGAGCAGACTGAGCCGCAGACGTGCGTTGTTCCACCCGAGCCGCAGGCGCAGGCGCAGGAGCCGTTGCCCTACGACCCCAACCGCGAATGCGCGCGCCCGGGGGCTTTTGAAAGCCCTGAGACCGTCATCCGGCAATGCGAGACTTTCCGACAGGCCCTGCTCGGCTATCAGGATGGGCTGTCGCAGTGTCAAAGCGGCCTGGTGCAGCTGCACGAGGGTCTCGCGGAGGCGTGCTCCGGCCTGAATGAATGTGTCAGCGCTTCGAGCGCTGCCGGCGGCGAGATGCAGACCTGTATGGAGACCTGGCAGGCCGACATGCGCACCTGGGAAACGCAGATGACGGACTATCAGACCGCGCAGGAAGGCCGTCAGCGCGCGGTGAGCGCCGCCGAGGGGATGCTGAAGAGTTTCTGGGAGAAGTTCAATTTCATCTATGACGCCACGGTCACCGAATCCTGGCTCTCCATGGGCCTCATTGACGTGGTGCTGGTGGGGCTGATCCTCTTCTTCCAGAAGCGCAAGGACGTGATCTGATGCCGGCGTTGCCTGAGTTTTATGCTCTCTCGACGGAAGCGCGCCAGGTGTTGCTCCTCGAGGCGATCGTGGAGCAACACAGCTGGCATTATGCGCGCAATGGTGCGTATCGCCGCCATTGTGACAGCCGGGGGATAGGGCCTCGCATCGGCCCGGCGGAGCTGGTGCGGGTGTTGCGGCCTACGGCGCAGACGTTCAAGTCCTACGTGGCGGAGCTGGGGACGGCCTTCCCGCAGGATTGTCCGGCGGACTTCGCCCGGTGGCTTGCGGCGCAGCTCTCCGTCGAGATTGCGCCGGAGCGCTGGCAGGGGCTGCGTCCACGTTACGGCAGCCTGGAGGCGTTGCTGAGCGCGTTGGAGGTGCTCTTCGCCCCGGAGGGATGGCGTATCGCCACGAGCAGCGGCACCTCGGGGCGGGCGTCCATCATGGTGCGCGATGAGGAAACCTTCTCGCTGGCGCTGGACAGTTTTTTCCTCGCCATCCGACACGCCTGGGGCATTGACCTGGAGTATCGTCTGATCTTCATGATGCCAGAGCAGACGCGCATCGCCATGGCGCAGGCGGCGCGTTTCGGCACGGAGAAGCTGGGCTACGTGGCGCGGGGGCAGGTGCATTACATGATTCCTTTCCCCGCCTCGCCGGATGCGATTCGAATCCGCACGGCGCGGACGCTGCGTCCCGGCTGGCGCGGTTGGCTGGAGGGACGGGTCGCCGCGCCGTTCATGAACTGGATGTGGGAGCATGGGGTCATGCCGCAGAGCACCGCCGCGACGGTGAAGGTGCTGCGTCGCTGCGCGGCAGCTGGCGAAAAGCTGATGCTTTTCGGGGGGCCGATCCAGCTGCACGGGGTGGCGCTGGCGTTGCGCCGCGAGGGTGGGCTGGACCTGCCGCCCGACTGCCTGGTGGGGACCGGCGGCGGGATGAAGGAGGCCTATCCCGCCAGCTATCCCGAAATCCGCCACGATATCGCCGCCGTGATGCGCAGCGGCGGGCAACCGATCCGCATTCGGGACGTGTACGGCATGGCCGAGGCCAATTGGGCGGCCTTCGAGTGCCCGGCGGGACGGCATCACCTGCCGCCGTGGGTGTACGTCGCGGCGCTGGACGCTTCCGACGAGATCATCGCCGCGCCGGACGCGGAGGGCATTCTGGCGTTTTTCGATCCCTTTGGAGGGGGGAAGCTCTTCCCGCCGTTTTTCAAGACGACGGATCGCGTACACCTCATCAACGGCGGACAGTGGTACGATCCGGCGCTGGCCTGTCCTTGCGGCGAACCGACCGCCTACATCGAACCGGGCACCATCACCCG
>JAAZNO010000678.1 GCA_012798275.1 Chloroflexota bacterium | reverse complement strand
GCGCCTCTCTCGGCGGAATGGAGAGAAGGAGAGTTATGGTAGCAAATCGGCCGGCGCGCCTTCAAATCGCCGGGGCTCCGTGTAGCAGGCCGGGAGCGAGCAGGGGCTGTCGGCCCGGGGGAATCAGGGCTGCCACACGAATCGTGTGCCAGAAATTATCTCAATGGCCCAAGGACCCCATCCGAGATGGATAATTTCGTCAGAGTCCAGGACGTTTCCGGAAAGACACGCCTCATTACGGGAAGCCATGGATTCTCTGCTCAGGATGCGTGCGGCCTGTTGAGGCGGGACAGATATGACTGACCAAGCGCTGATCACCCTTTTGCTTCTCACTGTTGCCATCATTTTGATGGTGACGGAGTGGTTGCGTGCCGACCTGGTGGCGCTGCTCCTGGCCCTGGGTCTGGCCATCGCCGGGGTCATCACCCTCCAAGAGGCTTTCTCGGGCTTCTCCCGTCCCGCCGTCATCACCATCCTGGCCATCTTCATCCTGACCCAGGGGTTGTACCGCACGGGTGTCACGCAGCGGATAGGGGATGGGCTGTACTGGTTGACACGTGGCCGCCCGACGCGCCTGCTGCTCCTGACGATGGTGATCGGCGCGTCCCTCTCGCTGTTCATGAACAACCTGGCAGCGGCGGCGTTACTGATGCCGGCGGTGATGGATGCCGCGCGCCGGTCCCGCGCCAATCCCTCCCGACTGTTGATGCCGCTGGCTTTCGCCGTGACCCTGGGTGGGACAGCGACGCTCCTGACGACGAGCAACATCCTGGCCAGCGCTGTGCTGCGTGATCAAGGGCTGACCCCGTTCGGCCTGCTCGACTTCCTGCCTGTGGGACTGCCGATGCTGACTGTGGGGGTGTCCTACCTGCTCTTCGCTGGACGGCGCCTCTTGCCGGCTATCAACACGGTCGAGCATTTCGCCGATGCGCCGGGCACTCCCAATGGATTGGCCGAGATTTATGCTCTGGATGAGCGTTTGAGCGAGGTGGAAATTCCACCCGACTCTCCGCTGGCAGGGAAGAGCCTCGCGGCAAGCCAGATCGGGGAGCGATTTGGGTTGAGCATTCTGGCCATTCGCCGCGAGGGTCAGCCGCTCCAGCTGGCGCCGGGGCCTGAACAGGTCGTCAGAGCGGGGGACAGTCTGTTGGTGGCCGGACAGCCCGAAAGGGTACGACAGCTGACAGAAATGGGAGGCCGGCTCATCCATGCCAACGCCGGGACGCCAGGGCTGGCTACAGAGGAAGTGACGTTGCTGGAGGTGATCCCGGCGCCGCACGGGGCCGCTGTCGGGCGCACGCTGAAAGAGTTGCGCTTCCGGGAGAAGTACGGCTTGAACGTGGTGGCGCTCTGGCGCAGCGGCCGACCCTATCGCACGGATGTCGGTGACATGCCTCTGCAGTTCGGTGACGCCTTGCTCGTCCATGGCCTGCGTGAGCGAGCGGCCTTTCTGCACAGTGATCCCGACTTCATCGTCTTGACCGAGCCAGAGGTGCCGCCGCGTGCGCGGAAGGGCTGGCTCGCCGTGATGATCATGACCGTGACATTG
>JAAZNO010000122.1 GCA_012798275.1 Chloroflexota bacterium | reverse complement strand
GTCGCGCCGATGTCCAACAACAGCACCCGCCGGTTTGAAAGGGGATAGAGCGTCCCCAACGCCGGGCGATGGATGCCGGGAATGCGGCGCAGGTCGAAGATGGCGCCGGAGAGCACCGCAATCGTGTTGCCCGCCGAGACAAAGGCATCCGCTTCCCCCTTCTGCACCAGCTGCAACCCCACGCGGATGGAAGACTGCGTCTTGCGACGCACGTCTTCGGCGTGATCCTCCATGGTCAACACCTCAGGCGCGTGCACTACCCGCAGCGACAGCCCTTCCGTGCGATATTTGGCCAACTCCGCGCGGATGCGCTCCTCCGGGCCAACGAGGAGGATCTCATCGCCCCACTTTCGCGCCGCCAGCACGGCCCCTTCCACATCGGGGACGGGACAGGCATCCGACCCAAAGGCATCTACGACAATGCGCATGGCAACCTCCAAGAGAGTTTAACGGACAGGGGGCCGCGCCCAACGGCGCAAATCATTTTCACCTTCCTCTGCTTTTACTTTACCATGGCGGCTCTTCTGGCGGGGGCACCGACCACGGCTCATCACCGGCTCCCGCATCTACCGGCGGCAACGGCTCCCCCGCGAGCCAACGCCGCGCATTTTCGGGCAACTGCGCGGCCGGCCCGACGCGCACGGTAGGCCCCGGCAACGAATCGAGAAAACGCGCGCCATACCGCTTGGACACGAGGCGCCCATCCAGGACCGCCACCACCCCCCGATCCGTCCGGGTGCGAATCAAGCGCCCAAAGCCCTGCAAAAACCGCAGCACGGCCTCCGGCACCATGTAATCGTTAAACGGGTTATCGCAGATTTCCGAGCGGGCCTGCACCAAGGGGTCATCCGGCACATCGAACGGCAACCTGGCGATCGCCAGGCACGAGAGGACCTCGCCCGGCAAATCCACGCCCTCCCAGAAAGAGCGGGTGCCCAGCAACACCGAGCGCTCCCCCTTGCGGAAATTGCTCAGCAGTTGCGCCCGCGAAATGCCCGTCCCTTGCGCGTACACCGTGATCCCCGCACGCGCCAGAGGCCCGGTGATTGCCTGCGCCGTCGCGCGCAATTGACTATACGAAGTGAACAGAGCCAGCGCGCGCCCCTCCGTCGCCTCAAACAGCGCGACCATGGCTTCGGAAATCGCCCGCTGATAGCCCGCGCTGCCGGGGTCGGGGAGATCCCTGGCGACATAGAGTAACGCCGCCGTCGCATAATCAAACGGCGAGCCGACAGCCAGTTCCGCCGCGTCCCAGGCATTCAGGCGCTGACGGATATAATCGAAAGTGCCCCCCACCCGCAACGTCGCCGAGGTCAGGACGACCGTCTTCTTTTTTTCAAAGAGGTGCTCTTTCACCAACGGCCCGACCTCCAACGGCGCGCTGTGAAAAGCCACCGCATCCTTCGGCCCGTTGTAACTGCCCTCGCTGCTGGCGGATTCCAACCAGTAGACGGCGTTCTGCTGAGGCTGAGCGATGAACGCCTGCAGCTGCACTTGCGTCTCCGCCAGGCGCTGCGTCACCGCCAGCAACCGCGAGCGCGGCGACTCGACGGCGGGCAGCTCGACCGCGCTGAGATCCTCCAGGGCCGACACCATTTTGGCCAGCCCCTTGACGAGGCTCTCAAACGGGGCGGCGACGGCGTCCCAGGCAATCTCGACCTCGTCCCACTCCGCTTGCGAACGCAGGCTCTTCGTCACCCGCAAGCGCAAAGCATAGCCGTCGTTGTTTGAAGTCGCATGTGCGCCCAGGAAATGCGCCAACGCCTCGAAAAGCAACTCCAGGCGATAGAGCACCTGCTCCGCCGACTCCCCCAGCTGCAGGGCCGTCGTCGCCAGCACCGAGCGCGCCTCGCGGGGCAGATGATGCGCCAGGCCCTGCAACTCCCCCAACAGGCCGGCAAAACCCGCCCGCGGCTGCAACAGCTCCTCGAAAGCGTAGCGCAAACTGTACCAATCCACCGAAAAGTGCAACGCATCGGTCGTCGCCCGCTCCAGGTGATGCGCCTCGTCCACGATCAGATACTCGTAGTCGGGCAACACCCGGTTTTCAGCAGCGATATCGGCCAGCAACAGGGCATGATTGACGATAAGCAGATGCACGGTCTCCGCTCGTTCCCGCGCCCGGTAGAAGAAGCAGCCCTCTCCAGCGTAGAAAGGGCAATCCCGGGCATCGCAGTTCTCCGTCGCCGCCGAGAGCTGCGCCCAGACGGCCCGTTCCCCCGGCGTCGGCAAAAAGAGCTCGTCGGCATCGCCATCGAGCGTGTTGGGCAGCCAGAGCAGGATCTTCGCCAGCACCATCATCTCATCGTCGGTAGCGGGTCCCCGCCGTCGCAACGCCTGGAACTGCCGCCGGCACAGATAATGGCTGCGTCCCTTTAGCACCATGTACCGGAACCCCGTCGGGAAAAGGCGCTCGAGCAGCGGGATGTCCTTGTCCGCCAGCTGCTCCTGCAGGTTAATCGTGTTGGTGGAGATCACGACCCGCGCGTCGTTCTGATCGGCCCAGCGGAGCGCCGGGAGCAGGTACGCCAGCGACTTCCCGGTGCCCGTGCCGGCTTCCACCAGCAGGTGGGAGCCGGTGTTGAAGGCTCGCGCCACCTCGCGCATCATCCTGGCCTGCTGCGGGCGGACCTCGTAGGCCTCAAAGGCCTGCGCGAGCGCGCCCTCAGGCCCCCAATAGGCCGCCAGCGCTTCGAGATCCAGCAGCAACGGCGGGTTGCGCGGCTCCAGGGGGTCCACATCCACCGGCGGCACGAATAACGGCCCGACCGCATCGCCGCCCCGGCGCGCGGCCAGCTGCGCCCCAATCCCGCCCTGAAATCCCTGCCGGGCGCGATGGTACAAGGCCTCCTGGAAGAAAGAGCTGGGCGCCCATCCAACCTTCGAACCGAGGGTAGAGATTTCCTCCAGCACCGGTTGCGGCAGTTGCAGAGCGCGCTCCTCCAGGGCGACGAAAAGGGCATGCGCCAGGCGTGCATCGTCCAAAGCCCGATGGGTCTGCGCCTCGAAAGCCAGGCCGAGCTCGTGCACCAGGTTCTCCAGACTGTAACGCCCGGCATGGGGCACGAGAATGCTCGCCAGGGAAAAAGTGTCAATGCGGGGATTGGTGCTTAGCACCTTCTCTTTGCGCAGGAAAGCCACGTCGAAGCCGATGTTGTGTCCGACGAGGGTGTCATCCCCCACGAAGGTGCGCAATTCTTGCGCCACCTGGCGGATGGAAGGCGCGCGCGCCACCTCCGCGTCGGAAATCCCCGTCAGCTCTGTGATGAACTGAGGAATGCGGCGGCCGGGGTTCACAAAAGTCGAGAAACTCTCGATCTCATGCGAGCCACTGAAACGCAAGGCCCCCACTTCAATCACGGCATCATGTTGGGGATCCAGGCCGGTGGTCTCCAGATCCAGGGAGACGTAGGTCTTTACCATAAACTCCTCAGCAAATCTCAAAATCACTTGCGTGACGAATGTTTGGACGCAGATTCTTCTCTCATCCGCGTTCCTCTGCGTTCATCTTATAGGACGCCAATTTGCGCAGAGCACGCAGATTCTTCTTCCCTCCGCATCCATCGGCGCCCAATTTCCTGGCAGATTTTCTCTCATCCGTGTTCCTCTGCGTTCTCACCTTCACACGCGCCACACTCGCAACCGTCTTCAAGCTGCCATAGGTGTTCACGAGAGATTTCACGGCCCGACCCATTATACCCCGGAATGACGGGGGACAAAACGCACCCCACTTCGCTCTTGGGAGAAATCTGGAAAGCATTGACGGCGACTTCAGGTATAATGCCCCGTATGCACACTCACCCTCAAAATTCGCCCTTGCGACGGGTCGTCGTCGGCATGAGCGGCGGCGTGGACAGCGCCGTCGCTGCTGCCCTGCTCCTCGAAGCTGGCTTCGAAGTCCACGGCGTGACGTTGCAGCTCTGGCAAGCGCCCTTCATCGCCGAACCACCACCGCAGGTGCAGGCCATCGCCGACGCCCTGCAGCTGCCCCTGACCGTGTTGGACCTGCGCGAGCGCTTCTTCCGCGAGGTCGTCGTCCCCTGGATGGAGGAATATGCCCGCGGACGGACGCCCAACCCCTGCGTGAGCTGCAATCCCTCCCTGAAATTCGCCGCGCTACTGGAGACCGCCGACCGTCTCGGCGCGCCCTGGATCGCCACGGGACACTACGCGCGCGTCACCATCGAGGCCGATGGCTCCGTGGCGCTGCGCCAGGCCCGCGCTCTGCAGCGCGATCAGTCCTACATGCTCTATCGCCTCTCGCAAGCCCAGCTGACGCGCCTGCAGCTTCCTCTAGGGGAAGTCGCGGATAAGGCCAAAGTCCGCGCTCACGCCGCGCGCCTGGGATTGCCCAACGCCGGGCAAAGCGATAGCCAGGATCTGTGCTTCCTCAAGGGCGGGGATTATCGCATGCTGCTCCAGCAGCTGCTGCCCGAACGCCTGACGCCCGGCCCCATCG
>JAAZNO010000121.1 GCA_012798275.1 Chloroflexota bacterium | reverse complement strand
TCATGGTCGAACCTCAGGATTCCCCCCGCACCGGCGGCCGAAGCGCTCATGTCGGTGCCGCAAGCGTTGATTCCCCGACCGGCGCTGCTGTTGGGATTGCTGCCGGCCTACGCCCTCCTCGTCGGCCCGGGCATGTGGTGGTTAGCGCGACGCCTGCACCGGCCCCGGCTCGTCTGGCTGCTGACGCCGCTGATGATTGGGGTGGCCGCCCTGAGTATGTGGCTCGGGCTGACCACGATTGCCGGCGGAATCTTCCCCATCACCCACGAGATCGCCGTGATCTTTGGCAATGAAAAGGGAGGCCCGGCGCGCGTGCTGCAAACGACAGCCATTTTCGCGCCTCGCGCCCGCGTCCTCACCTGGAACACGCAGCTCGCGCCCCGTCCTTTCGTCGGCTATTTCGATGCGGCAGCCAGCAGCTACTACTTCACCGCCAACCGGCCTTTCCTCGCCGAGGTGCTGTGGGCTGAAGGGATCAGCCAGATCCAGGCGGCGCATCCCCCCGGCCCGCTCAGCTGGGCTGCAGAGGGACTGATGACGCTGCCTGCTCTCGAAGCGCACCTGGCCTTCGGCACCGTCGCCGGCCGCACGGTGTTGCAAGGGACGCTGCGCAGCGAGCTGGCTCTGGAAGAAGCGACGCTCATCCTGGGGGATGGGATCCATCGCCTGGTGTTGGCGGATCATGTGCCGGCAGGCGTGCAGACTCAAATTTCCGTGCCGATCTACCAGGTGGAGGAATTCAACACCCACATGCCCGTCTGCTCCAATCTGAGTGGCGGAAATTTCTATTTCCCGTCGGCGACCTCGACGCCGGTCCCACCTCCCCCAAAAGGCTCTAACGTCTTCTGCTATCTGGTCGCGATGACCCCCGGCGTCCCCTATCCCACCCAGAATGCCAGCCAGAAGCGTGTCGAGGAAAGCTGCCTGATCCTCGCCCTCCCCTGTCTGGCTTGGGAAAGTGGTCGTATGCCGTTGCTTCCCGCCCTCGGCGCCGGGAATCAGGGCTATGGCTGGCTGGATCCGACAGGAGGCGTCGCGCTGGCCAGCACCATGCCGGTGACGCTGATCTACACGCCGCTATACTCAGGCACAGGCGACGACGCCTTCTCTGCACAAAGGCTTATCCTCAGCCTTGAGAAAGGAGGGGCGCTGCCATCCTTCGGCCTGGAAATCTGGAGTTGGGCCACGGGAAAGTGGATATCACAGCCGCCGCCTACGTCCACGGCGCCGCTGATCCTGGAAAGCGAGCTGACCCGTCAGGTCTATGATCCCCAACAAGGAGTGCAGGTGCGCATCACCCCGGCTACCGAGACCTACTTCACCTTGTATCTCGACGTGAGCGTCGAAATCGCCCCTTAGGGGCAGAGACGACCCTGACCGATGGCTCCTTTCCGCATTATCTGGCACAGTCTGCAAACGCTTTACGAGGAACTATTCCACTTTTTCCTCATGGGTTGTGTCACCCTGGCGGCGATGTTGCTGGTGCTGCCGGGGCCTTTCGCGCTCGCGGGGTTGTGGGGTGTGGCCCAAAAAGCCGTCCGAGGTCAAGGTATCCAATGGAGCGATTATTGGGAGGCGCTCCGGCGCTACGGGCCGCGTAAC
>JAAZNO010000677.1 GCA_012798275.1 Chloroflexota bacterium | reverse complement strand
TCGGCTTAAGCGCTCGACGACCGCCGTGATTTCCAGCTCGGCGGCGATGGGCGTGGTCACGCGCCGCAATTCCCCGCGCGCTTCCAGCAGCGCAACAAACTCATGCAAGTCCTGGTGTTGTGGGATAGACATTCAACTCCCCGTAAATCAGCCCTGTGACCAATCGTACACCCCGTCGCAGATGAGGCAGCGTGACCCAACGCTGACCCCCATCCGCGCGCCAGGGCCATTGTACACGAATTCGGCGATTTGGGTAAACACCCAACACACACGAATGGAAATAAAACTACTGCGTGCCCAGCTCTAGTTTTGAGAGGGCACGCAGTGTCTTTTCACCTCAACGGCGAGAGCGGCTAATCACCTGGCGCATAGTCGCGCGTCACAAGCGGCATATAGACGATGTACTGAGTGGGTACTTGCACCTCTACCGTGAAGGGCCCACGGCTCGTCACATTCCCGGCCGCGTCATAAGCGCTGACCCACAACGTGTAGCGGCCCGGCGCCAGCGGACGCAAAGTGTAATGCCATCCATCGCCCTCCAGCACGGCCACATCCTGATAGGTCATCCCCTCCGCATTTTCCACCAACACCGTCACATTCGCACTCGCCCCGCCGTCAGTGACAGTTCCGGTGAGCACGGTCAGGCTGGTGGTGTAGGGCGCCATATCCACAATATGGGTGACCTTGAGCACCGGCGCGACGTTATCCAGGATGTAGCGCGCGGTCAGGCCCGCCGAGCGGTTGCCGGCCAGGTCCACCCCGTAGAACGAGACCTCGCGTTCCACAGAATCCACCCGATCAGCGCCGGATAGCGTGTAGGACCAGTCCCCTGGACGCGGGATGGCGTCCCCGGCCTGTGGTGTGAGCACCAACCGGCTGCGCCGGTAGTCACCGTTGTCCGCCGCCGGATTCGTGTCGCACACCGTCAACGTCCACTCGCCCTGCGCAGGCCGTCCCACCAGAGCACGCAGCGGTTCAGTCGGACGCGCCGGACGGGCGAACAGCCCGCCGGCCACGCTCGGATCGTCGTCGCCGCTGCTACTGTAAGCGCTGCTAGCGGCGTCATTCAAGAGCACGTTGTAATGACGCGCGCCCGTGCCCGACACGCCGTCGTCGGCTAGCAGCAGGACGCGCACCCCCGTCGGCGATTCGAGTTCGACGTTCAGGTCGTCGCGGTGAGCATGTGCCGCGATCAGCCCCACCTGCGCCGAACCGAGGGTGAAGCTTGCGGTCACGTTGAACGTGCGGACCAGACAGGCGGCGGTGAGGCTGATGGGAGCGGCGGGCACGTCGTCATACACGTACTGGCCCGGCGGCGTCGCGAGCTGCTGACCGAGCGATGCACACACGCCATCTACACACGCTTCTACGTGGCTCAGACCGTGATTGTCAACTGCCTGGCCGTTCAACCGGACCGAGTTTCCCTGGACCAGGCTGCCCGGCGCGGCCTGCGACAGCGCCGGGTCAAGGCTCAGAGTGGGCGGCAGGGTGTCCACCACAAAGGCTTGGGATACGCCGGTCGCGCCGGACTGACCAAAGCTATCGGTGGCGCGCAACGTTACTTGCATGATGTCGCCGTCGGCAGCGCCCGACGTGTCCAACGCGCACGTCCACGCCCCATCGGAAGGCGCGGGATCCGGGCACGTGACGCTGCTGTGTCCTGGCACGTCCAGGGTCACCGCCTGTACCGGCGATTCGTCATAGACATACCCACGCAAGAGATTGCTTCCCGCCCGCAGGACATAGTCAGGCTCCTGGATGCCCAGGAACTGCGGCCCGCTGCGATCTACCTGATGGTCGGCCCAGATGCGTTCCAGCGGCTCACCGGACAGTGGATGTTGCTCATCGTACACCCGGGCCAGCACGCCTGCCCACGGCAGGGCGCTGGCTGCCAGGTCAATCGTGCCGATAAAGGAAACTTGCCCTTCCTGGCCCGGCGCCAGGTCGCCCAGCGGCAGCGTCCGGTGGGTACTGCCGCCACTCAAGCGCAGCGTATAGTAGGCTTGCACCTCAACCCACACGCCGCGCGCCGTGTCCGTCCCCAGGTTACGGTAGGTGATGGTGTACGTCAAGGTCTGATTAGCGCCCACGCGGGGATGGTCAGCGCTCAACCAGCCTAGCTGCGAGCTAATGTCAGGGGTCCCGCCCTGCAACAGCGTCGCCCACAGGCCGAAGAGAGCGTCATTCATGTAGCTGTACACGATGCCGGCCGGCTCAACCACGAGACGTGCTTGCACGTCCGTGTCGGGGTAGCTGGCTGCCGAGAGGCCATCGCTGCCATTGGGGCAGACGCCGCCGGAGAGCTGCGGCCAGGTGTAAGACTGGCTCAAGGCAAATTCACCCTTGGCGCGCGTTTCCGCCACGCGAGCGCTGTTGACCGGATTGGCGTCGGGCAGCGTCGCCCACAGGCGCAGCGCGTTCTCCTCACTCGCCAGCGCGAGCATCTCCAGCGCCGTGTTTGCCGGATCGGTGATGCCGAGCAAGACAAACGGCAGGCGCAGGTCAGTGATGGGAACAGGGTACCCTGGCGCGGACGGCTGGAAGCGATACTGGGATTCGTCTAGCGTCATGACCCAATTCCAGACGTCCCCCTGCCACTCCAGCAGCAGCGCAGTATCAGCGTCGCGCACCCACACGAGATGGTCCGCCGCCATCGCGCCGACGGTCGAGGTAGGAGTGACGCCCGGCAGGTAGATCGTCGAGGTCGCCTCCGCATAGGGATTGAAGAGCGTGGACGTCCCGCCGTCCCGTATGTCGAGATAGACAAACAGGTCGCCGTCCGTGCGCCAGTCTGCGCCCGTCCAGGCCAGGCGGAGCGCCTCCACGTCCCACGAGGCGTAGAGCGCCTGTTCCGCGCTGAGGGCAGCTCCCGGCGACGCCTGGCGACTCAAACGCCGATCCACGCCGACCCGAGAGCATCCGCTGTCCATCCACCCGCGATAGGGTTGCGCACCCGGTTCAAGGACGGTGTGATCAGGCGTGGTAGAACTGTCCACGTAGAAGGGGCCGCTGCTCTGCCAGCTCTGCTGCCCGTAGACGTCCTCGCTGGCGACGCGCGCCCAGACTTGTTCACCTTCAGCGGGCATAAAGGTCGCCGTGCGGTCAAGGTCGTAGGTCCCGCTGACGGTGCGCTGGGTGGAGGTCAGCGCTGCCGTCCATTCGACGCGATAGGGCGCCAGGCCGCTGCCATCGCTGCTCTCCGTCCAGGCAAGTTCCAACGTGGACGTGAGGCCGCGCAGCGTCAGGCCGGGGGTGATCACCGCGCCGGCGCTCGTCATCGTCAAGACCACCGGGGCGGGCGGCAGCAAATCCACCCCCACCGTGCCGGTCACAAGCGCCGTGTGCCCGCCGACGTCGAGCGCACGGGCAGTGACGGTGAGCACGTCGCCGTCGAACAACGTGCGTCCGGCAAGTGGCCAGGCAACGCGCCACGCTCCCCCGGCCACTGTCCCCGGCAGCGTTTCCCCGGCGACGTCAACTTCGAGGCCCTTGATGCCACCGGCGTCGGTGATGAGACCGGTCAGGTCGAGTAGCCCCGGCGCGTGGAAATTCGCGCCGGTGATCACCGGCGTGACGCTGATCTCGGGGGCGAGCGTATCAATGACGACCGACAGCGTTTCGGTCGCCACGTCACCGGCCCAGTCGGTGAGGGACGCTTCCAGCGCGTGTGCCCCATCGGCCAGCGCGGACGGATCCCACACAGCGCTCCACAGGGTACGGGTGAGTTCGTCCTGCGCCCAGGTCGCGGTGTAGAGCAGACTGCTGTCCACCGTCACGGTCAGCGCGCGCAGTGACGCCATCTCCGCAGCGATTTCCCCGGTGATGGTGAGCGGGTCAAGGCTGTCCAACACCGGCGGTGCGTCCAGGATCGAGACGCTCAGGCTGGATTCCATGTCGAGGGCGGACGTCGCGCCCACGATCACCGGTGTCACCGTCGTACAGTTGCCGAACATATCGCAGGCGGTCGCCTGCCCGCCCAGGACGAAGGTGTCCAACACACGCAGGCCGCCGCCGCTGTCGGCCACGACCATGTAGCGGCCCATCGCCGCCACCTTGCTGGCATAGCCGGGCGTGTTGTAGGTGGCGTGTAGAGTGGGAGTGGTGAGGCTCGAGACATTGATCATCCGAACGCCGGCATAGCCATCGGCGATGTAGGCCATGGTGCCGGTGACGGCCACCCCCATCGCATAGCCGTCCGTATCCAGGCTGCCCAGCACGCGCGGGTTAGCCGGGGCGGTGATGTCCAGGATCAACAGGCCGGCCGATCCGGCGGCCACAAAGGCCTGGGAATCACGGACAACCACGTCATTGGCCTCGCCTGGCAGCGCCACCCCGCTGATGCGGTGTGGGCTGGCGGGTTGGGCCACATCCATCACGAGCAAGTCCTTGTCGCCCAGCGCCACGTAGGCGAACGGCCCAACGAGCGGCCAGACCGTCACCTGGAAGGAGCGGGTAGTCTGCGTGACGCCGTCGGAGACGGACACCGAGACCGTAGCCGAGCCGGTCTGGCCCGCCACCGGCGTCAGGCGGAGTAGCCCGGTCGTCTGCGGGCTGACGTAGACGACGTCCGGGGGCGGCAGCAGCGCCGGGTTCGACGACTGCGCGCTGACGCTCAGCGTCTGCACCTCGTTGGCAGCCCCGCTGCCGATGCCGCTCAGGGCAACGCTTTGCGGCGAGGCGCCCTGCCCCATCTCGAAATCCGCCAGCGGGTTCAGCGTCGGCGGGTCGTTCGTCGGAACGACCGCCACCTTGAACGTGCGGACAAAGGTCAATCCGCCAGAATCGCCGGCCGTGACGGTGATCGTCACCACGCCCGAGCTGTTGGGAACGGGGGTGAAGTAGATCCGACCCGTCGGCGGATACGTGTAGGAGAGGCGCGGCTGCGGGATCAGGGCCGTGTTCGATGAGCGGACCTGCAACCACGGAGGTTCTTCATTGACGCCTCCACCACTGATGCCGGTGATGACGACAGTCTGCCCGCTTGCATCCTCATTGATGACCATGTCGGGGATGGGATCGAACGTCGGCGGGTCATTGACCGGGGTGACGGTCACCTGGAATAAACGCTCCACCAGCGCAGACGGATGGGTCGTGTAAGCGCG
>JAAZNO010000676.1 GCA_012798275.1 Chloroflexota bacterium | reverse complement strand
GCTGGCGGAATGGCCCCGCTGGCTGCCCCAGGCATATCAGACCGGGAAGCCTCTCGTGGCCTTTGGCGGCCACATTTTCGTGAGCCGTCCAGAGTGGCAGCTCCGCGTCCCGGGGCATTATCTGGGGGATAGTCTGGACGCCGGCCTCGAGACTTTTGAGCGCTTGATGCAGGAGCTCCCCGGTCGCTGAGGGGGCGTCACAAAACATCCACGGGATCAATGTCCACGCGCCAGCCGGGCGGGAGTGGAAAATCTCGCAGAAAGGCGGGTGGATCGAAATGCCGCAGCAACAGGTGCCAGCGATAGCGGCCGCGCACTCGCGCGAAGAAAGCCGGTGCCGGTCCGATGAGATCGCTCGCCGGTAGCCCCGCCTGTTGGAGCGCCTCTTGCAGCTCTTTGGCGAGCCGCCGTGCGGCGGCCTCGGCCTGGCGGGCATCGCTGTGTTGGAAGAGCAGGCGCGCCAACCGCATGTAGGGCGGATAGCCGGCCGCCTCGCGGAACGCCAGCTCGCGCCGCGCAAAGCCGATCGTGTCGTGGACGGCGGCGTATTGGATGGCGTAGTGTTCGGGATGGTAGGTCTGCAGGATGGTGCGCCCTCCCGGCAAACCCCGGCCCGCGCGCCCCGCTACTTGTGCCAGCAGCTGGAAGGTCCGCTCGGCGGCGCGAAAGTCCGGCAGGAACAGCCCCACATCCGCCGAAATGACTCCCACGACGGTCACCGCCGGCAGATCGAGCCCCCGTGCCACCATCTGCGTGCCGATGAGAATGTCCGCCTGCCCGGTGGCAAAGCGCGTGAGCAGATTGGTGTGCGCGGCGTGCGTGCGCGCTACGTCGCGGTCCCAGCGCAGCCGCCGCGCCTCAGGCCAGCGCGCGGCCACCTGTTCCTCCAGCCCCTCCGTTCCCAGGCCGAAAGCGCGCACGCGCCCGGAGCCGCATTGGGGACAGCGCGACGCCATCGGCCCCTGAAACCCGCAGTGATGACAGACCAGGCTCTCGGCGTCGCGGTGGAATGTGAGCGGGACGTCGCATTTCGGGCAGCGCGCCACCCAACCGCAGTCGCGGCAGAAGACGTAGGTCGCCGTCCCGCGCCGGTTGAGGAAGAGAATCACCTGCTCGCGTCGCGCCAGGGCCTGATCCACGCTCTCTGCCAGCACCCGGCTGAAGATGGAGCGGTTGCCCGCCTGCAGCTCCGCGCGCATGTCCACCAGCTGTACTGGCGGCAGCGCGATGGTGCAGGCTTGCGGCGCTTCTTCCAGGGGGCGATAGCGGTTCTGGGACAGGTGCAGGTAGTGCTGCCAATCGGCGATGCGCTGTTGATGTCCCAAGACGCGGCGCGGCATCTGCAGCAGCCGATAGCGCCCTTCCAGCGCGCGGGCATATGCCTCCAGCGACGGGGTGGCGCTGCCGAGCAGCAGCTGCGCCCCCGTCAACTGCGCCAGTTTCTCCGCCGCCTCGCGCGCGTGATACATGGGCGGCTGACTTTGCTTGTAGCTGCTGTCTTCTTCCTCGTCCAGGATGATGAGCCCCAGGTGCGGAAAGGGCGTGAACAGGGCTGAGCGCGCTCCCACAAGCACTTGCAAGTCCCCCTGACGCGCCCGGCGCCACGTGTCGTAGCGCTCCCCTGCGCTCATGGCGCTGTGCCAGACGCCTACCTTGCCGGGGAAGCGCAGCATGAAGCGGCGGACGGTCTGCGGCGTGAGGCTGATTTCGGGGACGAGGATGAGTGCCTGTCGTCCCTGCGCCAACACCCGTTCCGTCAATCGCAGGTAGATCTCAGTCTTGCCGGAGCCGGTGACGCCGAGGAGGAGCGTGGGAACGGGCGAGGCAGTCTCCAGCGCCCCGGCGAGGGTGTCCCACACCTGCTGTTGATCGGGGAGGAGCGGCGGCGGGAGCGTGGGGACAAAAATTTTGTCGGTGAGGGGATCGCGCACCAGCTCCGCGCTGCTGAAGGCGAGCAGTCCCCGCTTCTGCAACGTCTTGATCTGCTCCGTCTGCACGCCGGTCTCCGCGCGGATGACTTCCAGCTCGACGGGGCCGGCTTCACGCTCCAGGAATTCCAGGACGGCGAGATAGCGTTCTGTCTGCCGCAGACCCTTCATCGCGGTCGGCCACGCCTCGCGGGGGAGGAGCAGCGTCGCCAGTCGCACGATGTGGGGTTGGGGCTGTGGCAGCGTCTGGCTGCGCTCCACTTTGATCAGGCCCTGACGTTCCAGCCAGGTCATGGCCCGCTGCCAGTTCTTGCCGCGCAGCGCCGCGTTAATCTGGTCGCGGGACAAAGGGCCGCGCGCGAGCAGGAGTTCCAGCAATGCCCGGGCGTGGGAGGGCAGGTCGGCGGGCAGCGTCGTCACCAGCGG
>JAAZNO010000120.1 GCA_012798275.1 Chloroflexota bacterium | reverse complement strand
GTCGTGGTCTTCATCGTCGTGGTGACGCAGCGGCTCAGCGATGACGCCCTGGCCCTGTTGGTAGGACTGGCTGCCGGACTGGCCGCCATGACCCCGGCGCTGGTCCTGCTCGGCACGCTCTGGCGGCGGCAGGAACAGCGGCTGCAGGAACGCTTCGCCCAGCCGGTGAACAATGCCACGGCGCCGCCCGTCATCGTCGTCGCGCCGCCGATGCTGCCCGGCTACACCCCGCAGCGGCAAAACACCTGGGACACCAACAGCCTGTGGGCCGCCGGTTCCACCGAGCGCAAGTTCACCGTCGTGGGAGGGGAACAATGAGGCCCGCCCGAAGCCGCGGCGAACCCATCCACCGGCTGACGCTGAGCCATGGATATTTCCCCCGTAGTTTCACCTGGCACGGGCAGCGCTACGCGGTGAAGACCGTCGAACGCGCCTGGACGGAGGCACGCGCCGGCGGTGAGGTCGAAGGTTACCGCTTTCGGGTGCGCTGCGCGGAGGGGACTTTCGAGCTGCGGCAAGAGGCAGCTTCCAGGCGCTGGTATCTGGTTAGCAGGAGGGCCCAATGATGCGGACTGGCCTTTTGTGGTACGACAACGGCAGCGCGGAGCTGCAGCTCCAGCTTTCGCAGGCGGCAAAACGCTATCGCGAGCGCTTCGGGGCCGAGCCGAATGTCTGCTACGTCCATCCGGCCACCCTGCCCGGCGGCGATCAGCGGATCGGCAATATCCTCGTGCGCGCGTCATCCAGGGTGATGCAACATTACCTGTGGCTGGGACAGGAACAGCTCACGGCAGAGCCAGCCAGGGTCTGACAGACGCCGTCTCTACACACGGCACAGTTGCGCGATGAGCAGTTCCAACGTCATGGGGTAGGACATCTGCCCCGTTTTCATCGTCAGGTCGGCCTCGTAGAGCAACCGATATGCCTGGCGCAGCTGCTGCAGGGAAAACAGCCGCGCCTGGAGCGCCATTTTCTCCGCCACGTAAGGGTGCAGAGCCAGTCGCGCGACGATTTCGGACTGCGTGCATCCCCGGTCCACCAGCCAGCGCGTCTGCAGCAATAGCCGAAACTGACGTACCATCATGCCGAAAATGCGCAGATACTCATCGGGCCGCGTGCCAGGGTCCATCAAGCGGGACAGGTGCCGCACCGCCACGTCAGGTCGGCGCTGCCCAATCGCGTCCACCAGCTCGAAGATGACATCCGCCGTCGCCATGTAAGGCATCATCACCCGCACATCCTCCGCCGTGATGACGCCTGCGCCTCCCTTATATGCCTGCAATTTGCGCAATTCCTGATCCACCAGCTGCACCTGGGAACCCAGATTCTGCACCAGCAACGCCAGCGCCGCTGGCTCCAGGCGCAGGCCCAACTTCTGCGCGCGGCGCGTGACCCATGGGGGAACCTCTTTGGGTTTGGGCAGGACGTTGGAGACGACGGTCGCGCCAAGTTGGCGGGCAGTTTTGAGCACCGGATGGGAGAGCGGGACAGTTTTCCCTTCGACGAAGAACAGATGCGTGAAAGGCGCCAGTGCGGGCAGATAGTCCGCCACCTGTTGGGCCCAGGCATCGTTCTCCTGTGTCAGGGCGCCGCGCACCAGCACCAGGCGGCTCTCTCCGAGGAAAGGCAACGTGTCACACGCCAGGCGCAGCTCGCTGAAGGCCAGCGGCGACTCGAGGACCACCTTGTTCAGCCCGCTGACGTCCTCAAAGTGCAGCTGCACGAGCAGCTCGGCAATGGCCTCTTCTTGTTCCAGCCGGTTCTCGCCGTGAAAAATGGCCAGCATGGCTCAGGGATGGCGGGTCTGCACGTAAACGCGCCGGAAATCCTTGCCGGGATCGGTGCGGATAGAGACGAGCTCCAGATCGCCGATGTTAGACTCGACGGTCACTTTTTCCTGCACCTTCATCCCCAGGCGGGGCGCCAACAGCAAGGCCAGAGCGTTGAGCAGAATGGCCTTCAGAATCCGCTCCAGGCCCTCCGAGCGGCTGTGGATGGACTTGCCCTGCAACACCAGGGAAGTCGCTCCGACCGTGAGGGCAGCTGCCGTGAGCAAATTAGTCCCACAATTGGGATGATAGGCCAGCGCCGCTTCACCCCCCTCGAGGCGTTCCAGCGCCTCCTGGACTGCGGGGTAGATTTCTTTCATCGAAAGATTCGTGTACAGCGTGAACCCCTGCGGGCCCGAAAAGCCGACGACTTGCGTGCGGGGATAACGCTGGCCTAACAAAGCGATCGTGGCATGTTCCAGGGCATGGTTCTGGCGGATACGGCGGATCAATGTGACACTCATGGATGTTCTCCTTCTGACGGCGGCGCGGGCGCCGGGCGTGCGATCACGATGAGGCGATTCTGAATGCTGCCATAAGGGTGACAGGTCACCAGCGTCAGCCGCTCGTCCGTGGTCTGCAGAATATAACGCGCGTTCTCAAGACGTACTTCCAAAGGTTGATGGGCCTCTTTGAGGATGTACAGGGCTTCTACCACATACGTGTAAATCAGCCCGTCCTCACCTTCGAGGAGGATTTCTGCCCCCTCCTGCAGCCGGTACAGATCGCGGAAGACCTCGCCATACGTGGTGTTATGACCGTTCAGCACCGTGTTGCCGGGGACGCCCAACAGCGCCGAGCTACTGTGCCAGCCGGCGGCGCGCCAGTTGGGCACCTGCCAGATTCCCTCCACGCCGTCTGCGGTCTCCAGCGGCGCCCACTCCACCGGCGTGACCGGCGCATCCAGGTTAATGGCGGGGATGCGAATGTGAACAGGCATCGTACCCCGCAGCGGCGGCGGCGGCGTGGGTCGAAGGGCAGGTCGCGCCGTCGGTTCAGACGTCGGTTCGAGCAGCGCCGGCGTCGGCTGAGGCTGAATGGGCGCCTTAAGCTCCCGGCCCGGCGACGTCGGGGTGGGAGAAGGCTCCCCAGGCACCGGGGGCGCCGGCTGATCGAGCGGCAACAGGATCGCCGCTGTCGCCTCCGCCGCCAGGACCTCCGGTCCCAGAGGGGGCGCTGTAGCTATGTCCCGCGTCTGGAACAACGTTTCCAGATAAGGTTTAAAGGTCGGATAAGAGAGCCCTATGCCCGCAAGCAACAGCGCGATCCCCACGCCGATCAGGATGTTAGCAATCTTCAAAGCTCTGACACTCACACTCCGACTCACCTATCCCTGCAGGATACGCCTATTATACCCACATTTAGAGGAGTTACCACGGGCCGGAACGCCGATGTGCACTGAAGCCGTCCCCCAAAAGCAAAAGGAGTTGCGTGAGGCACGTGGACCCTCACGCAACTCCTTCGCCGGCCGCTAGCAACGTCGCGCCAGGCTCAAGCCTCCGTGCGCAGATAAACCTCCGGCTTAAGCACCCCAATGAAAGGCAGATTGCGATACTGCTCCGCATAATCCAACCCAAAGCCCAACACAAACTCATCCGGAATCTCGAAGCCCGAGAAATCCACAGGGATGTCAATCTCACGACGGCTGGGTTTGTTGAGCAAGGTCATGATGCGAACCGAGGCCGGATGGCGGGTCTCCAGATTGTGCAGGATGTAGTTGAGCGTGTGCCCGGTGTCAATAATGTCCTCGACGATGAGCACATGCCGGCCCTCGATGTTCGTCTCCAGATCGAGGAGGATGCGCACCACCCCACTGCTGCAGGTGCCGCTGCTATAGCTGGAAACGACCATGAAATCCATCTCATGACGGAAGTTGAGATGGCGCACCAGATCGGAGAGGAACACCACCGCACCCTTGAGGATACACACGAGCAGCGGCAGGTCGGCGTCGGTGTACTGCGCGTTGAGCTCCTCCGCCAGTTCCCGAATCCGCGCCTGAATCTGTTCTTCTGTGAACAAAACCCTTTCGATGTCATCAAACATACTCATAAGAAATGCTCCTTTATGAAGAACATGCAAGCCCATAGCTCCGCCGCGCCGCTATTTCTTCTCGTAGACGCTGCGCTTCAGCGCCGCGATATAAGGTAGGGTGCGGAAACGATCATTGAAGTCCAGACCGTAGCCCACCACCCACACGTCGGGGATCTCAAAGCCGAGGTAATCCACAGACACCTCGACCTTGCGGCGCTCTGGCTTGCTCAGCAACACGCAGGTGCGCAACGAGGCCGGCCCGCGCGCGTTGAACACCCGCTGCAGATACGCCAGAGTGTAGCCGGTGTCGAGGATGTCCTCCACGATGAGGACATGGCGGCCCGGAATGGCAGCGCGCGTGTCCATAATCATGCGGACGGCGCCGGGGACGTCCGTCGCGTCGGTGTAGCTGGAAAGCGCGATGAAATCCACGCGATGCGGAACGGTCAGACGGCGCGCCAGGTCCGCCAGAAAAATGAACGAGCCTTTCAGCACGCCGACGAGCACAAAATCCTCGTTGCGCAGGCCGGCATAATCGCGGCTGATCTGCTCCGCCAACACCTCCGTGCGGGCGCGGATGGTCTCTTCATCCAACAACACATGGTCAACGGAATCAGGAATGGGCATGGTCCTCATCGTTCCTCCTCACCCTGCTGGGATGCGCGATGCGGCACCTGATGGCAGCCCCGACATCGCGCCTGATACACCTCGCTCGCGCCTACCAGGACAACAGGATCCTCATAACAGGCGGGTTCCCCGTTGATCAACCGCTGCGTGCGGCTGGCGGGCCCGCCACAGACCACACAGATGGCTTGCAGCTTCTCTACCTGCTCGGCGACCGCCAACAGCCGGGGCAAAGGGCCGAAAGGCTCGCCGCGAAAATCCATATCCAGGCCGGCGCAGATCACCCGCTTACCGCTATTGGCGAGCTCCACACAGAGATCCACGATCGCGTCATCGAAAAACTGCACCTCATCTATGGCGATTACCGTCGCTTCCGTATCCAATTGGGCGCGGATTTCCGCAGTGTTATTCACGGGAATCGCTCGCAGCTGCAGGCCGTTATGCGAAGCGATCGCCGTATCGCTGTAACGCTGATCAATGGCGGGCTTGAACACCTGCACGCGCTGCCGCGCGATCTGCGCGCGCCGCAGGCGACGGATCAACTCCTCCGTCTTGCCGCTGAACATACTGCCGCAAATAACTTCAATCCATCCCCCACGGGGTATTCCGTACACGAGTCGCACTCCTTCGAAAATAGAAATCAGTGAGCCGTGAGAAGAGAGTCGTCACAGTTTCTGCCCATGGATTGCGGCTCACAACTCACATGGCGACTGTTCAGTCACTGACTGAAAAACGCAAGATTTCCTGGTGATTGCTGAAGATTGAGAATCAATTTTGCCCCTATCCCCTGGCCCCTTCCCCCCGCGCGCGGGGGGGAAGGGGAACTTTTTTGTGGGTTTTTGCAGGCGGGCTACGCCCGCCTGCAAATACCCCTTATTTTTTCTCCCCCTCCCCAACGGCGCCTGCGCCGTTGGGGAGGGGGCAGAGGGTGGGGCAAAAGCTACAGCTTACAAAGGTTCATCCGTCGCCGTCGAGCTACCTGACGCCAGGCTGAACAATGACCGCACATTCTCATTTTTGGATGATGTGCGCCAGCACCTGGCATCTCCTTCGAAAATGGCCCCGAATGAACACGAATTTCACGAATAAGATTAGAAATTCCTTGCCCCCGGGGCTGCTACGTCCTCAAACACCGCGCTTCAGCGCGGTTGGCTCATGTCAGGCTGGGGATTCCATCCCCAGCCG
>JAAZNO010000675.1 GCA_012798275.1 Chloroflexota bacterium | reverse complement strand
GTTCCGGCGCGCGTCCGCGAGAAGAAAGAGCCAGAAGCATAAACGTGCGAAGGTGTGAAGGTGCGCACGTGACCACGTGTCCACGTGCCCACGTGCGAACGTGCCCAGGTGTGAACGTGTGAACGCAGGTGGCTCGCCGATTCGCTTTTTCGCTGATTCGCTAGAGCAAGGTGGAGTTTGCGTTACTCTTGCCATGCAAATGATTTTGATATTTGCTGATTCGCTGATTTTTTAAAGGAGACGCCATGTGCTGGCGCACATCATCCAAAAATGAAAATGTGCGGTCATTGTTCAGCCTGGCGTCAGGTAGCTCGACGGCGATGGATGAACCTTTGCAAGCTGTAGCTTTTGCCCCTCCCCCGGCCCCCTCCCCGACGGCGCCTGCGCCGTTGGGGAGGGGAGAAAAAATAAGGGGTTTTTGCAGGCGGGCTACGCCCGCCTGCAAAAACCTACAAAAAAAAGTTCCCCTTCCCCCCGCGCGCGGGGGGAAGGGCCGGGGGATAGGGGGCATGGGGACGTATCAGCCCTGGGGGACCAGGAATTTCAATTTCTGATTCGTGAAATTCGTGTTCATTCGGGGCCATTTTTGAAGGAGGTTAGCACTGATGCCATCTTCCAGCGGTGAGGGATGGTGGGCCGTCCTGCTGCTCGTCCTGCAGGGCTTTCTGGTCTTTTCTCGCACCATCCTCACCTATTCACGGTGGGAGCTAGAAGAAGTTCCCCCCGCCGAACCCGCTGAGCGCCTTCCCCTCACCCCTCGTCATGACATCACGCGCCTGAGCATCGCGCTCGATTTTCCATTGTTGCTGACGACGGGTCTCTACTTCGATCTCGGCATGAGCGCCCTGACACCCGCGCTCGTGGCTTACACCGGATCTCTCTTCCAGCGCCCCGCTGCGTGGCTCACGCCCGTTAGCCGGATCATCGCCGTGCTATTCCTTGGTTGGATCAGTCTGAGCCTGGGCTACCTGCTTCCCGAAGCGCTCGGCAGCGCCTTCGCCTCCCGCTGGCACACGCGGATCGCCGGCCTCAGCCGCGTCATGCACGCCGTCGTGCGACCTTTCACGCTCCCCGCCCTCGCTCTGGCGAATGGGCTGACCCGCCGGTTGGGCGGGACTCCCTTGCAGCGCACGGCGTTCATCACCGAGGAGGAAATCAAGACACTGGTCACCGCCGGCGAGCAGGAAGGCCTGATCGAAGAAGAAGCGCGCGACATGATCTACTCCATCTTCCGGCTGGATGACACGATCACCCGCGAGGTGATGCTGCCGCGGATTGACATCGTGGCACTGGAAGTCGCCAGTCCGCCGGAGCAGATTGTGGACGTCATCATCTCCAGCGGGCACTCGCGGATCCCCGTCTATGCCGAGACCATTGACAACATCATCGGCGTTCTTTACGTGAAAGACCTGCTGCCCTACTACGTCACGCACCGCCAACCGCCGGGCCTGCGCGAAATCCTGCGCCCGGCCTACTTCGTCCCGGAATTCAAACGGCTCGACACGCTGCTCAAAGAGATGCAGGCCCAGAAAGTGCAGCTGGCCATCGTCGTAGATGAATACGGCGGCGTGGCCGGCCTGGTCACCCTGGAAGACCTGGTCGAAGAAATTGTCGGCGAAATCCAGGATGAGTACGACCACGAAGAGCCGGAGATGACCCTTGAAGCGGAGGGGAGCTATCTCTTCGACGCGCGTATTCCCCTGGATGACGTCCAGGAATTGTTGAACCTCCCCTTGCCGCTCGATGAGGCGGATTCCCTGGGCGGCTTCGTCTACAACGAATTGGGACATATTCCCGTTGTGGGGGAGACCCTCACTTACAACGGTGTCGCGTTCAGTGTCGTGGCTACGGATGGACGACGCATCCGCAAAGTTCGCGCCGTAGCCATTCCCCCAAGTCCAGAAGATACCGCAGCCCAGGAGGGAACATGAAACTTTCCAGAAAGGATCAAGAACGCCTTATCCATGAGGCCACCCTGGCCCAGACGCGCGCCTACGTGCCCTACTCCCACTACGCCGTCGGCGCGGCGCTCCTCACCGCCGAGGGGCAGCTCTTCACTGGCAGCAACGTAGAGAATGCCGTCTATCCTCTGGGGATCTGCGCCGAACGAGCGGCGATCGTTACGGCAGTGGCCGCCGGGGCACGGCGGGTGGTCGCGCTGGCAGTGGTCACGCCCAACGGCGGCACTCCTTGCGGCGCCTGCCGTCAAACCCTGCGTGAGTTCGCCGACCCCGATACCCCCGTCCTCATCGGCAAACCTGATGGCACTTACGAGGAGTATCGCCTGGAAGAGCTGCTGCCCGAAAGCTTCTCCGTGGTGGATTTGCAGCAGGGCACCGGCGCTCCTCATGGGAACGTGTGAAGGTGCGAAGGTGTGAACGTGCCCACGTGTGAAGGTGCAAACGTGCCCACGTGTAAACGCAAGTGACTCGCTGATTCGCTGATTTTTCAGAAAAAACGCCATATGCTGGCGCAAATCACGCAAAAATGAAAATGTGAGGTGATTTTCAGCCTGGCGCCAGGCGGCTAGCCGGCGATGGATGAACCTTTGTGAGCTGTAGCTTTCGCCCCACCCCCTGCCCCCTCCCCGAC
Source organism: Chloroflexota bacterium (assembly GCA_012798275.1). Taxonomy (GTDB): domain Bacteria; phylum Chloroflexota; class Anaerolineae; order B4-G1; family SLSP01; genus JAAZNO01. The sequence continues at coordinate 2,046 of JAAZNO010000675.1, read as the reverse complement.
GGCGCAGGCGCCGTTGGGGAGGGGGAGAAAAAAAATAGGGTTTTTGCAGGCGGGCTACGCCCGCCTGCAAAACCCCACAAAAAAAAGTTCCCCTTCCCCCCGCGCAGCGCGGGGGGAAGGGGCCAGGGGATAGGGAGCAGAAATTGATTCTCAATCTTCAGCAATCACCAGGAAATCTTGCGTTTTTTGGTCAGCGGCTGAACAGTCGCCATGTGAACCATAGCCCGTGAGCAGAGGCTGCGACGGCTCACGGGTTCGACACGAGCCCACCGCGCTGAAGCGCGTTGTTTGAGGACGTAGCAGCCCCGGGGGCCAGGAATTTCTCATCTGATTCGTGAAATTCGTGTTCATTCGGGGCCATTTTTGAAGGAGGTGGCGTATGCCGGCAACAATTATCGTAGGCGCCCAGTGGGGCGACGAAGGCAAAGGTCGGGTCGTAGATGACCTGGCAAATCGGGCGGAGGTGGTCGCCCGCTACAACGGCGGTGATAACGCCGGACACACGGTCGTCGCCGAAGGGCACACCCTGGGCCTGCACCTGGTGCCTTCCGGCATCCTCAACCCCCGCGCCGTCTGTCTCATCGGCGCCGGCACGGTCGTCAATCCGCTGCGGCTGCTGGAGGAGTTCGCCACGCTGCGCGAAGCGGGCATCGAAGTGACGCCGGAGCGCCTCAAAATCGCCGCCGGAGCGCATCTGATCCTCCCGACGCACCGCGCGCTCGACGGCGCGCAGGAACAGGCGCTGGGCGAACAGGCCATCGGTACGACGGCCCGCGGCATCGGCCCGACCTACGCCGACAAAGCCCGTCGGGTGGGATTGCGCGCCGCTCTGATGCGAGACCCCGAGGCGTTTGCCGCGCAGGCGCGCACGCTGATGATTGCCCACAACGAGTGGCTGATTAACCTGTATCACCTCAAGCCGCAGCTCATCGGCACGCACGTTGAACGGCTGCAGGAAGCGGCGGCGCAGCTCGCCCCCTATCTGGTGGACGGAGCCGCCTTGGTCGCCGAAGCGCTGGCGGCAGGAAAAGCGGTGCTGTGTGAAGGCGCACAGGGGACGCTGCTAGACCTGGACCGCGGCACCTATCCCTTCGTGACCAGCTCCTCGCCCATCGCCGGGGGCGCGCTCACGGGCCTGGGATTTGGCCCCAAAGAGGTCACCCGCGTCGTCGGCGTCGCCAAGGCCTACACCACCCGTGTCGGGGCAGGAGCTTTCCCCACGGAGCTGCTCGACGCTACGGGAGAGAGGCTGCGAGACATCGGCCATGAGTACGGCGTGACGACGGGACGCCCGCGACGTTGCGGCTGGCTCGACGCGGTGATCTTGCGCTACGCGGCCCGCGTCAACGGGCTGACCGAAATCGCGCTCACGAAGCTCGACGTGCTCAGCGGCCTCCCCACGCTGAAGATCGCCGTTGCCTACGAGATCGAGGGCCAGCGAGTGGAGCACTTCCCCGCAGAATGGGGCAATGAGGTCATCGCCGCCGCGCGCCCCCTGTATGAGGAACTGCCCGGCTGGGAAGCCGATCTGCACGCGATGCGCCGCCGCGAGGATTTACCGGCGGAAGCGCGGGCCTATGTCGCACGCATCGAGGAACTGACGCAGACGCCCATCACCTTCATCGGCGTCGGCCCCGAACGCGAGGCCATGATCCTGCCCTGAGGCCAGAAAAGCAAGCCGCCCCCTTCGTGATGAAGGGGGCGGCTCATGGTGTCCACAGAGTGCGACAGCGCCACGTTCACATCATCGGCTGCGGCGGGAGCATACTGCGCTCCATCCACAGGCGCGTCGCGCGGGTGTTCTCCTCGATGGAGAGGAACACCGAGATGATCTCACCGAAGGCATACAGCCCGAAGAATTGCAACACCGCGGCAATCAAGACTCCCACGAAACCGCCGATGCCGAGGAAGGCGCCGCTGAAATTTGGCGGAAGCCCCATCTGACGCATCGTGGTCTCATCCAGCAAGCCGCCGGCGAATCCCCCTACCAGCATGGCGATGGCGCCCAAAATCCCCACGACGAGCGCTACCCAGGCCAGGACTTTC
>JAAZNO010000119.1 GCA_012798275.1 Chloroflexota bacterium | reverse complement strand
GGATTTTGTCGTCGGCGAGGCCGCGATCCAACATGCGGAAGATCCCCAAGGGGCGCGCCTCGATGACGCAACCGGGAAACGTCGGCTCGTTGGTCATCACGATGATGTCGAGCGGGTCGCCGTCATCGTAGTGCGTGCGGGGGATGAAGCCATAGTCCCCCGGATAATGAAGCGAGGAATACAGCACGCGATCCAGTTTGATGAACCCGCCGTTTTTATCGTACTCGAATTTGTTCCGCGAACGCTTGGGAACCTCTACGACCACGTAGACGACATCGAGCTCGGCGGTCGGTCCGGGAGGTAATTCGTGCCACAGATTTGTCATGCTGTCCTCCTGAAAGATCTTGTGCGATGTAAGAGCTGTCTTGCCGCGAGTCCAGGGCTTGCGGTGTCTGCCCGCCTTATAGTTTGACGGTCTCACCCTGGATAGGAATGGCGATGCGCTGATAGCCCAGCGCGCGCAGGCCCTCGCCCAGCGCCTGCGCGGGGAGAGGATCGCCGTGGACGACGAACGCGCCGCGGGTGACGGCGCTTTGCGGTTTCGCCCAGTCGAGCAGATTCTGCCGGTCGGCGTGAGCGCTGTAGCCGTAGGCGAGGCGAACCTCCGCCCGCAGGGGAAACTCCTCGCCAAAAATGCGCACGACCGGCTCGCGCTCGGCGATGCGTCGCCCTAGCGTATTGGGCGCCTGCCAGCCGGTAATCAGCACCATGTTGTTGGGATCGGTGATCGCGTGCTTGAGGTGATGCTGCACCCGCCCTGCCTCGGCCATCCCCGATGCGCTGATGATGACCATCGGATTGGGCGCGGTGTTCAGGGCCTTGGATTCCTCTACCTCATGGATGTATTTGAGCTGCCGGAATCCCAGTGGATCAGTGATTTCGATGGCCTGGATCAGCCGGCGCGTCTCCTGGTCGTAGCATTCGGGGTGCTGACGGAAAACTTCGGTCACGTTGACGGCGAGGGGACTATCCACGTAGATCGGGACGTCGGGAATCTGGCCTTGCAGGTGCAGTTCATGCAGCGCATAGATGATTTCCTGGGTCCGTCCGACCGCGAAAGCCGGAATGATGATGCGTCCGTTGCGCCGGACAATCTGGGTGATGGCGTCCGCCAGCATGGCCCGGCCGTCCTCGATGGGGGGATGTTCGCGGTCGCCGTAGGTGCTCTCGAGCATCAGATAATCGGTGGGCGGCATGGGCGTTGGATCGCGCACGATCGCCAGCCCCGGCTGCCCCAGGTCGCCGCTGAACAAGAGTCGCACGGGGCGGCCATGCTCCTTGCTTTCCAGGAGCACCATCGCGGAGCCGAGGATGTGGCCGGCGTCGAAGAAGGTGAGACGCACATCGCGCGCGATTTCCAGCGTGTGATTGTAGCCTACTCCCACCATCCCCTGTAGCGAGAACAGCGCGTCCTCTTCGGTGTAGAGCGGCTCGACCGGCGGTTCCCCCTTTCGCGCCCGTTTCTTGTTGACATACGCCACATCGGCCTCCTGAATCCGCCCCGAGTCGGGCAGCATCGAGGCGCACAGGTCACGGGTGGCGTGAGTGGTGTAAATCGGCGCCGTGCACCCCTGCAGCACGAGATTGGGCAGGTTGCCCGAGTGGTCAATGTGCGCGTGGGACAGGACGACCGCGTCTATGCGGCGCGGGTCGAAGTCAAAATGGCGATTGCGCTCATAGGATTCCTGGCGTTTGCCCTGGAAAAGGCCACATTCCAGCAGAATGTGGACGCGATTGGTACGGATCAGATACGAGGAACCGGTGACAGTTCCCACGCCGCCGAGGAAGGTGATTTTCATGGACGGTCTCCCTTCTGCAGTTGCGTTGCTTGAACGGTATCTTGCCGACACGGTGAGCTCTCTGCCCCATGCAGCAGGCCCAACAGGTCGGCCCCGTAGGTTTTCTGCCGCCACTGACCGATGCCGGGGATGTGGAGCAAATCCTCCAGCTGTTGGGGGGGATTCCATGCCAGCGCCCACAGGGCAGCGTTGGGCAGGATGACGTCAGAATCAACCCCGCGGCACAGTGCGACTTCCCGCCGCCAGCTGCGCAGGGTCTGATAGCGTTCGAGCACGGCCTCGGGGGGCCGCTCCTCCTCGCCGGGGAATCGCGGCAAGCTATCGGCGCGCCCGTTGAGCACGCTGAGCAGCTCGCGCCCGAAGCGGCGAAGTTGGCCGGGACTGAGTCCCGCCGTGCCGAGCTCTTCCGGCGTGTGCGGCTGGACTTGCGCCAGATGCACCAGCTGCGCATCGCTCGCCACCTTGACGGGAGGTCGGTCCAGGCGTTCCGCCGTGCGTTCCCGCCACAGGTGCAGCTGATAGAGCTGTTTTTTCTCCGCCAGGTTGAGGTCGTGCATCCCCTTGATGCGCCAGAACGTGGTCTCCGAATTGGCCTCTGTCAGCAGGCTGACGTGTTGGCTCAGGTACGCGAAGATTTCCTGCGCCTCCTCCCAACGTCCCCCCGCCTGCAATTCGGCGGCCTGGAGGTCGCGTAATCTCAATAAATATTGCGTGTCCGTACGCGCGTAGGAAATCGCTTTGGGATCGAGCGGTCGCGTCCCCCAATTGTAGCGTTGATATTTCTTGTTCGGCGGCACACCGAAATACTGTTCCATGAGCCGTCCCAACCCTACGGCGGGCCACCCCAGAATTCGGCCGGCCCACATGGTGTCGAACAGCTTCCGACAGCTGAAGCCGAAATCGCGTTGCAGCACGGCCAGGTCGTTTTCTGCGGCGTGGAACACTTTCTCGATCTCCGGCGCGGCGAAGACCGGCCCGAGCGGGCTGAGATCATCGAGCGCCAGGGGATCCACCAAAAAATCGTCGTCAGGAATGGAGAACTGGATCAGGCACACGCGCTCGTGGTAGGCGAAGAGGCTGTTGGATTCGGTATCCACGGCGATGCGGGGTGACCGCTGGAGGCGTGCTGCCAGCTCTTCCAGGGCCGCGGGTGAGGTCACCAGGATGGGCGGTTTCGACTGTTCCAAATTGGGCTTAATGGGCTCTTGCATGGTGCCGCCATTATCATCTCGTGGTGTAGATTGTCAAACTCCTGGCCAAACATCGCACGAAAAGGCGGGTTTGCAAGTTCACCGAATCGCTGTTACAATCCAGATATGCCAGGGCATCTTCGTTGGTGGACCATTGCAGTTCTCTTGGGGTGGGCGCTCAGTTTCTCCGCTTGCGCGGTGTTGTCGCCGCTGCTTGCGCCTCTCACGCCTGCCGCAGCGCCGACGGGCGCGTTGACCGAACCGCCGGCCACGCCTTCTTCCCCTGCGGTGACCCCGACGGCGACAGCCTTAGCGGCGGACGTCACGCCTGTCCGGACGCCGACGGCGACGCCTCTCCCCGGCCCCCGGCTCGATCCGGCCCTCGTGCGGACTTATCCCCTGGGAGCGGCGACGGGCGATTGGATTTCTTTCGACGTCGAGCCAGTGCTCGCTGCGGGCTATGAAGCGCCCTACACGGTGACCCTCGCCCTGCCGGATGGACAGACGCTTTCCAGTCCGGTATCCTCTGTGGGATTTGATCGTCAGCCGCGGGCGCGTTTCATCTGGGCCTGGAACACCACGGGCCTGACGGGGACGCAGGCGTTTACGGTGACGCTGATGGCGCCCTCGGACGCGCCGCTTGCCCTGCCCGGCGCGGACGTGCTGCGGGTAACGCTCCCCTTGCAGGCGCCGGAGACGTTGCTTCCGCCTGAACCGGGCGTGCGCTGGGACATGCGCGCTACCGAGGGGATTCGCCTGCATTACCTCACGGGGTCGGCGGCGGAGCGCGATCTCGCCACGCTGTTGCCGCTCGCGCAGGGCGCCTATGCGGAGGTGGCGGCGCGCTTTGAGGTGACCACGACGACCGCGCTGGATGTCTACATGCTCGATCGCATCCTCGGCCAGGGGGGATACGCCACCAGCGATTGGGTCGCGGTCTCGTACACCGATCGGGCCTATGCGCCCTCGGAGCTGACGTTGTTGTTGCGCCATGAGCTGACCCATCGGCTCGACAGCGCCTGGGGCTGCGACCAACTCCCTTCCATGATCCGCGAGGGCCTGGCGGTATGGGTCGCCGGCGGGCATTACTGGCCCGAATCCCTGCCGCGCAACGCGGCGGCGCTGTTGCAGACGGGGCCATACGTCCCCTTGCAGCAGCTGCTGGACGATTTTTACCTTCAGCAGCACGAGGTCGGCTATCTGGAGGCGGGGGCGCTGCTGGCCTACATCGTCGAGGAACGGGGCTGGGAGGGGATGCGGCAGCTGTGCGAGGCCGGCGCTGCGGCGTCGGGCGAGGGGACGCTGCGTTTGGCGAGCGCTTTGACGGCGTTGGGCCTGCCG
>JAAZNO010000674.1 GCA_012798275.1 Chloroflexota bacterium | reverse complement strand
AGTCTTCCTGCGCATTCTGAGCAACCTGGCGGATCGTCGCCTGGCGCGCGCCGGGGTCGTCATCCCCGAAAGCGCGCTGGCGTTTGATCACTTCAGCGGCGAAACGGTCGCCCTCGGCATCGAACAGGCCTGGGCCTTCGCTGCCGCCGATCCCTACCGCGCCGCGACGCACAACAAAGGCATCATGAATGGCGTGGATGCGGTCGTGCTCGCTACGGGGAACGACTGGCGCGCCATCGAAGCGGGGGCCCATGCCTACGCCGCCCGCGAGGGGCGCTACACGAGCCTCAGCACGTGGCAGCGCGATGGGAAGGGCAACCTCGTCGGCAGCCTGGAGCTGCCCCTGGCGTTGGGCATCGTCGGCGGGGCGACGCGCGTGCATCCGACGGCGCGGGTCGCGCTCAAAATCCTGGGGGTGCAGACTGCCCGCGAGCTGGCGGAGATCGTCGCCAGCGTGGGACTGGCGCAGAATCTCGCCGCGCTCCGCGCCCTGGCGACAGAGGGCATCCAGAAGGGACACATGAGCCTGCACGCCCGGCAGGTCGCCATGGCAGCCGGCGCTACGGGAGAAGCCATCGAGCGCGTCGCCGAGGCCATGATCGCCGAGGGCGTTATCCGCGTGGATCGCGCCACGGCCTGGTTAGAGCATTTTTACCGCGAGGAGCACGGCGCCGCGTGAGGCGTCGCACCGTGTCCGGCGCGCCGAAACTGGAATCAGGAGGTCATTGTGGCAGAACGTTGGACCATGCATCCACAACGCCCGGTGGGAATTGTCGGTTATGGCTCGTACGTGCCCATGTACCGCCTGCCCAATGCGGAAATCAGCCGCATCTGGGGCAGCGGCGATGAGGGGGGGCCCATCAAGGAAAAGGCCGTCGCCGGATTGGATGAGGACACAATCACCATTGCGATCGAGGCCGCGCGCAACGCTTTGAGTCGCGCCGGCATTGCTCCCGAAGACATCCGCGCGGTCTGGATAGGCAGCGAATCGCATCCCTACGCCGTCAAACCGAGTTCGACGGTCGTGGCTGAAGCGCTCGGCACGTCCCCCTATCACCTGGCGGCGGACCTGGAATTCGCCTGCAAGGCCGGCACCGAGGCGCTGCAGGCGGCCATCGGCCTGGTCGGCTCTGGCATGGCGCGCTACGCCCTGGCCATCGGCGCGGACACGGCGCAAGGGCGGCCCGGCGATGCGCTGGAATACACCGCTGCTTCCGGCGGGACCGCCTTCATCGTAGGGCCGGCGGAGGAGGCGCTCGCGGTGCTGCGCGGGTCGCTCTCTTTCGTCACCGATACGCCCGACTTCTGGCGGCGCGCCTATCAACATTATCCCAGCCACGGCGGACGCTTTACCGGCGAACCGGCTTACTTCCACCACATTCAATCCGCTGCTGAGGCGCTGCTGGAGGAGATGGGATTGGGGCCCCAGGATTTCACCTACGCCATCTTCCATCAGCCCAACGTCAAATTCCCGGAGCGGGTAGGCAAGCGCCTGGGCTTCACCAAAGAGCAGCTGCAGCCGGGTCTGATCAGCAACCGCATCGGGAACACCTACGCCGGCGCGGCGGTGACGGGCCTCTCGGCGACGCTGGATGTCGCCAAAGCGGGGGATCGCATCCTCATGGTCAGCTTCGGCTCCGGCGCCGGCTCCGACGCTTTCGTGTGGGACGTCACGGGGGCGCTGGAAGAGCGGCGACATCACGCGCCGCTGGTACAAGACTATATCGCCCGCCGCGTGGAAATTGACTACGGTCTGTATGTCCGCTATCGCGGCAAACTGCTGGTGAAGTAGGAGGCACGGATGCGCGACGTAGCCATTATCGGCATCGGCCAGACGCCGGTTCAAGAACATTGGCCCATCAGCCTGCGGCATCTGGCGCTGGAAGCGGCGCTGAACGCGCTCCACGATGCCAACATCGAAAAAGTGGACGCCATCTATGTCGGCAATATGCTTTCGGGTGAAATCACCGGCCAGGAGCATCTCGGCGCGTTGCTCGCCGACGAGCTGGGACAGTCGGGCGCTGAGGCTTTGAAGGTAGAAGCGGCGTGCGCTTCGGGCGCGGCGGCGCTGCGCGTGGGGATGATGGCGGTCGCCAGCGGGATGAACGATCTGGTGTTGGTGACCGGCGTGGAGAAGATGACGGACACGTCGGGCCGTGAGACGACGGCGGCGCTGGCCATGGCGGCGGACGCGGAATATGAAGTCGCGCAGGGCGTGTCGTTTGTGAGCCTCAACGCGCTGTTGATGCGCCGCTACATGTACGAATACGGCTGGGAACGCAAGGATTTCGCCAATTTCGTGGTGACGGCGCACGCCAACGGGATGAAAAATCCCAACGCGATGTTTCACATGAAGGTGACGCCGGAACAATATGCGCATTGCGCCACCATCGCCGATCCGGTGGGCCTGCTCGACGCTTCGCCGGTCTGCGATGGAGCTGCGGCGGTAGTCCTGGCGCCCGCGGAGTACGCGCGCACCCTCAGCCCGGCGCCGATCCGCATTCGTGGGTCAGGCATCGCTACAGCGCCGATCGCCGTCCACGACCGCAAGGATCCGCTGGCGCTGGAAGCAGCGCGCCTGTCGGTCAAGCGCGCTTATGAAATGGCGAAGGTGAAGCCGCAGGACATCAGCTTCTTCGAACTGCACGACGCCTTCACCATCATGTCGGCGCTGAGCCTGGAGGCTGCCGGCTTCGCCGAGCGGGGGCAGGGCGTGCGGTTGGCGCTCGATGGGGAGATCACGCTGGAGGGACGAATTCCCATCGCCACCATGGGCGGGCTGAAGTCGCGGGGGCATCCTGTCGGTGCGACGGGCATGTATCAGGTCGTGGAGGCCGTCCTGCAATTGCGGGGGTTGGCGGGGAAAAATCAGCTGCACCATCCGCGCCTGGGCATGACCCAGAACATCGGCGGCAGCGGCGCCACCATCATCACGACGATTTTGGAAGCGATGGGGTGAGCAGGAATGCGTAACGAGTGATGCGTCAAAGGGAACAGCCCTACACGGCGCGCATTATGTTTGACAATGCTTGATTCTCAGAAAGGAGAGCTCTCATGGAAGGAAAAGTTGCTCACGATTGGCGGTTGAAGGGTCAGCGGTATCGTCTGGAGGGAGAAGAGTGCCCACATTGCAAGGCCAAGATTTTCCCGCCGCGGGACATCTGCCCGGAATGCAAGCAGCCGGCAAAGGAACCCTATCGCCTGAGCGGGCGCGGCGAGGTTTACACTTTCAGCACGCTCAACAGCGCGCCTGAGGGCTTCGAGGGGTTTGTTCCCTACACCGTGGCGCTGATTAAGCTGGAGGAAGGCCCGATGATCACGGCTCAGCTCACCGATGTGGCGCCAGAGGATGTGCGCATCGGGATGCCGGTGGAGATGGTCACCCGCAAGTTGCGCGCGCAAGGCGACGAAGGCACGATCATCTACGGCTACAAGTTCCGCCCGGCGGGATGGGGGCACGTCTAGCCGATTCCCCATTGGTCACACGTCATCGCCGTCTACGCGATTCCCGGATTTGGGGATCGCGTAGACGGCGTTTTTACTTT
>JAAZNO010000673.1 GCA_012798275.1 Chloroflexota bacterium | reverse complement strand
GAAGCCATGCCGGGATGAATTTTACCAATGCCTCCATGGAGTATGAGTCCCCGACCTTCCGTCAGTTTAAAATATTATAACTTAACTATCTATGCAATGCAAGTGGCCTCTTTGGAAGCTGAGAGGGGCAGAAGACAACTGCTTGCCTCGGGGGACATTTTTTCAACTTGAGGGCGTGTTGACAAGTGTGGCAATTCTTCCTATAATTGAGAAGTGGGAATTGGATACCCTCACGGGCGTTATCTCCTATATTTGATTCCCCGCCAACTTGCTGAGGAGGTGCTACCGACACAATTGATCTTCTGAAGCTGCTTTTGTGCGAATGCCGGAGTCGCTTGAGCAAGGGGATCCCTGTGAGACCCACACCGTTCAATCACCTTAAAGGAGTCAGACATGAATGAGATTTTGACCGATCAGCAGATGAGTATCGAAGCGCTCGAGAATTTGTTCAGAGCCGCGTTTTTGCAAGTGGAGCGTGACAAGGACGGGGATCTCCTGGTGCGTGATGAGTCCGGCGTCAAGACCATCGTCAAGCTTGATCCTGACAAGAAGCTGGCTTCTTTCTTTGCCATCTGGGGATTAACGAACAACTTCAACGAGGCCGCCAAGCTGAAGTTCGTGAACGACCTGAACAACGATCTGATCATGGTCCGCTTTTCGCTGCCCCGTACCGACATCCTCTGGTGCGATTACCAGTTCCTGTATGAGGGTGGGGTGGTGCCGTTTCAAGTCGTCGTCACCTACCGGCGCTTTGTCAGCGTGTGCCGCAGCGCCGTGCAGAAGGCGCCTGCCGGCCTGATCAGCTAGCCAGCACGCAAGGGTGGGGATACAACGTCGTTCGGGGGTGGCCTGCGCCACCCCCGAACGTTTTTTAGCCGTGCGTTGGCGCGTGGCCGCTCTGGCTCATTCGGCGTATTTCAGCGTGAGCCGATGTTGACGCATGCGGAAGTGCTGCATCCTCTGGAAAACTTTGGCTGCGTGGCCTTCGGCCACGTCCACGAAGGTGTGGCGCTCTTGAATGTCAATGGCGCCGATGGCGCGGCCGGGAATGTCGGCCTCGCCGGCGATCGCGCCGACAATATCGCGGGGCTGAATTCCCTGGGCCTTGCCAGCGTTAACGACGAAGCGCACCATGCCCTTCTCATGCCCGCGCCGCCGGGAGGAATCGGGAACCGGCGTCTTTGAGGGACGTCCTTCCCGCATCGGCGTGCCTCGCGACTGTGATGGCAGGTGGAGCGGAATCTCGTGGACGGCCTCGATGGGACGCTGCTGCTCCTGCGCCCGCACCAGCTGGACGGCGGCGGCGGCGATCTCCTCCGGCGTGTGCCCGAGCGCGCACAAACGGCGCACCGTCTCCCGCGCGGCGTCGTCTCCCTGCGTCATCGCCGTCTCGATCTGCTGCACGAAAAGCGTTTCGCGGTGAGCGAGGACCTCCTCGGCGGTGGGCAATTGGGCGCGGCGGATGGGTTGCAGCGTGTACGCCTCGATGCGCCGTAGTCCTGGCTTCTCACGGGGCGTGAGCAGGCTGATGGCAATCCCGGTCCGCCCGGCGCGCCCCGTCCGCCCAATGCGGTGAACGTAGGCTTCAGCGTCGAAGGGTAGATCGAAATTGATGACGTGCGAGATGCCTTCGATGTCCAGGCCGCGCGCTGCCACATCGGTCGCCACGAGGAAGGTGAGCCGCCCCTGACGGAAGCGGTTGAGCACCGTCTCGCGCGCTGCCTGCGTGAGGTCGCCGTGCAGCGCCTCGGCTTGCACGCCGCGCGCTGCGAGGGCGTCGGCGACTTCGGCCGCGCGCACCTTCGTGCGGGTAAAGATCAGCGCTCCGGTGACGGGCTCCAGCTCCAGCAGCCGCATCAACGCGGCGAGTTTGTCTTCCTCGTACACCAGATAATAGCGTTGTTCGGTCTCCGCCACGGTAAGGCGCTCGGGATTGACGACGATCGTTTCTGGCGCGCGCATGTAGCGCTCGGCGAGCTGCCGCACTGGATCCGGCAAGGTGGCGGAAAACAACGCCGTCTGGCGTTCGACCGGCGTCTCCTGCAGGATCGCCTCGATGTCCTCGATGAAACCCATGCTCAGCATCTCGTCCGCCTCGTCGAGCACCAGGTAGCGCACCGCGCTGAGATCCAGCACCCCGCGGTGGATCAGATCGAGCATCCGTCCCGGCGTGCCCACGACCACATCCACGCCGCGTTCCAGCCGGCTGATCTGCCGATCGTAGGATTGACCGCCGTAGATAGCGAGCACGCGCACCCCCCGCAGGCGTCCATATTCGTAGATGGCTTTGGAGACCTGCAACGCCAGCTCGCGAGTGGGGGTGAGGATCAATCCCTGGACGCCGTGCGCGTCGGCCTCGAGCCGGTGCAGCAGCGGCAGCGCAAAGGCGGCCGTCTTGCCGGTGCCGGTCTGCGCCTGCCCCAAAACATCGCGCCCGGCGAGCAGCGCGGGAATCGCCCGCTCCTGGATAGGAGTGGGAACTTCGTAGCCCAGGTCGGTCACCGCTTGCAACACCTGGGGGTGCAAATCGAACATGTCAAAATCGTTACTCATTGTGTCCTTTTGAATCCTTGCGCATTTCACAAAAAGAGACCCCACCAGGATTGGCAGGGCCTCACTTTACGACTGTTTTTTGTCTCCTTAAAGTGGCGCTCCAGCGCACCGGACGGGATTATACCACGGACGGCTGAAGTCGCAACCGGCGGCGTGACTTCAGGCGCCGGCGCGCCATGGCAAGTGATCGAGATCGGCGTTGCCGCCGGAGAGGATGATCCCTACTCGCCGCTCGCGGAACAGCGCCGGGTGCTCGAACAGCGCGGCGACGGGCACCGCCGCCGAAGGCTCGATGACGAGTTTCATCCGCTCCCAGATCAGGCGCATCGTGGCGATAATGCCCGCTTCGCTCACGGTGACGATCTCGCTCACATGCCGGCGGATGAGGGGGAAGGTGAGGTCGCCGAGGAACGTGCGCAAGCCATCGGCGACGGTCGGCGCGTTGGTCGGTGGATAGAGGACCCCCTCGTGGAAGGAGCGCGCGGCGTCGTCCACTGCTTCCGGCTCGGCGGCGATGACGCGGACCTGCGGGGCGCGTCCCGCCGCAGCCAGCGCCGTCCCAGCGAGCAAGCCTCCGCCGCCGACGGGCGTCATCACCATGTCGAGGGTGGGGACTTCTTCCAGCAGCTCCAGGGCCGCCGTCCCCTGGCCGGCGATGACGTGAAAGTTGTTGGAGGGGTGGATGAAGACGGCGCCGGTCTCCGCGAGCACCGCCTCGAGGCGCTGTTCCCGATCCAACGCCTGGGTCCCGGCCCAGACGATGCGCGCGCCGTAGGCGCGGACTGCCGCGACTTTCACCGCCGGGGCGTCTTCGGGCATGACGACAATGGCGGGAATGCCGCGCAATCCTGCCGCATAGGCGACGGCCTGCGCGTGATTGCCGGAGGAATGTGTGGCGACCCCCCGTGCGGCCTCCGTTTCCGTAAGGGCCAGGATTGCGTTACACGCTCCCCGCGCTTTGAAGGCCCCGACGCGCTGGAAGTTCTCCGCCTTGAAGAAAATCTCTGCGCCGGTCATGGCATTCAGCGTGCGGGAGGTCAGCACCGGCGTGCGATGCACGGAAGCTCGAATGCGTTCGGCGGCTTCGAGCACATCTTTGAAGGCAGGAAGGGTTTGCATATGGGCTCCATTGTAACCGCAACTGCCTGAAGGCCAAGCGGGCGTGCTCCTTCCCAATTCCCTCTTGACAAAATTACGAAAGTGCATTACAATATTACACGTAATTCGATAACAATTCTCTGGGCATACTTACGGGAGGTGGAACATGGAAGAGGAAATCAAGCAGGGCTCTGGCAGTGGGGCTGAGCCGGGAACGTTGCCGGAGGGGGCGGCTTCTGAAGCGGAGGAGTCGAAGAAGGGCGGCTCGCGTTCCTCAAGCGCCAGCTTCATGAGCGCTTTGGAGAAGAGCATGGAGTCCTTGAGCAAGACCCTGGCGACGGCCCTGGAAGATCGCGCCAACGTGGTGATGGTGCGGATCAATGACGATGCGCTGCGGCATCTCGACATGCTCGTCGAGGCCGAGGTGACCAAGAGCCGCAGTGAAAGCGCCGCTTTCCTCATCAGTGAGGGCATTCGCGCCAATGAGGCGTTTTTCGCCAGGATCGAGGAAATCACCCGGCAGATTGCCGAACTGCGCGAGCAGCTGCGGCAGACGATGGTAACCAACGAGTAGGTTTAGGAAAGGAGAAGAGGACGATGACGGATGAAACAACGGTGGAAACGACGGTGACGGCTTCCGAAACTTCTGGAGGGGCGACGAGCGGCGAGGCCTGGCGTCAGGTGGTAGACAGCACGGTGACGCTGCTTGAGAACCTCGGCGAGGCGCTGGTGAAGAGCGCGCAGGACCTCTCGCAACTCATGGTGGTGCATGTGGACGACACGACGCGCGAACATCTCGACATGCTCGTGGAGGCGGAGGTGGTGAAGACGCGCCGCGAGGGGGCGACCTACCTGCTCCAGGCGGGGATTCAGGCCAAGAGTGACGCCTTTGCCCGCATCGCGGCTGCCCGTGAGCGCATCTCCGCGCTGCGCGGCCAGCTCCGCGAGGGCGCTCAAAACATCCGCACGGCGTAATTGCATTTCGGCCACGGACTCCAGACGCAAGACCGCTGCCGGTCGTCTGGGTCCGTGGCCGCTTTTTATTCCGACGGCTTTCTTTGCGGCGAAAATAAATCTGACCGCAGACGGCGCGCTTCAGCGCGGCTGCCGGTGTCAGGCCGGAGATTCCATCCTCCGCCAACGCACTTGAATGCCCCGCCCCGGAATGAATTCCGGGTCTGCTACGTCAAGCCCGCTGAAGCAGGCTTCCCCCCCAGACGGCGCGCTTCAGCGCGGCTGCTTATGACAGGCTGGGGATGAAATCCCCAGCCTACATGGAAACAGAAGCCGCAAAAATGTCGCGCAGGGCCGGATACAGGCTGCGGTAGAGGGGATAGGTGCGGCGATATACCTCCACCTGCGCCGCGAGAGGGGTGACGCTGCCGGTGATCTGGATGGCGGCGTTACAGGCGGCAGGCACGTCGGGCCACTGATCCACCCCCACCGCGGCCAACAAGGCTGCGCCGTAGGCCGCTCCCTCGGTGGTGTTGACGGTGACCAGCTCGGTCTCCAGCACCGAGGCGAGGATCTGTCGCCAAAGGGGGCTTTTCGTCCCGCCGCCGGAAGCGCGCACTTGCCGAATCTCCCCCAGGCCCGCTTCCTGGATCAGGGTGAAGCTGTCCTTCAGGCCAAAAGAGACGCCCTCGATCAGCGCGCGCGTCAGATGGCCGCGCCCGTGACGGAGGGTCAGGCCGACCCAGGCGCCGCGCGCCAGGGGGTCAGGGTAGGGCGTGCGCTCGCCGGTGAGGTAGGGCAGGAATTGCAGCCCCTCGCTGCCGGCGGGAACCGTCGCCGCCTCGTCCAGCAGCCCGGCGAAGTCTTGCTGCGGCGCGAGGGCGTCCCGATACCATTGCAGGCTGCCCGCCGCTGAGAGCATCACCCCCATGAAATGCCACAGGCCGGGAACGGCGTGACAGAAGGCGTGCAGGCGACCTTGCGGCTCGATAAGGGCGGCGGGTGTGGTGGCGAAGACGACGCCGCTCGTGCCGACGGTGAGCGCTACGACCCCCGGTTCCACAGCGCCGACGCCGACCGCCTGCGCAGCCTGATCGCCGCCGCCAGCTACCACCGGCGTGCCGACCCGCAGTCCCGTGAGCGCCGCGGCTTCCGCCGTCACCGCGCCGGTGATCTGTGGGCCTTCAAAGGTGGGCGGCAGCCAATCAGCCGGAATCCCCAGGAGCTCCAATACGGCGGCGGACCAGGTGCGCTGTTTCAAATCGAACAGCACTGTGCCGGCCCCGTCGGCTTTGTCCATCGCGTAGACGCTGGTCAGGCGGTAGCGGACGTAATCCTTGGGCAGCAGCACATGCCGCGCCCGCGCGTAGACTCCGGGCTCGTTTTGCTGCACCCACAGGATCTTGGGCGCAGTGAAGCCGGTGAGCGCCACGTTGCCGGTGATCTGGATGAAGCGCTCGCGGCCCACGCGGCGGTGAATTTCATCGCATTGCGCCTGGGTGCGCTGGTCGTTCCACAGGATGGCCGGACGCAGGACTTCGCCCGCCGCATCGAGTAGCACCAGCCCGTGCATCTGCCCGGTCAGCCCAATGGCGGCGATGTCCGCGCCGCTGACGCCGCTTTCGACCAGCGCCTGGCGGATAGCGTTCGACGCTGCCTGCCACCATTCGCGCGGATCCTGTTCGGACCACAGGGGATGGGGAGTCTGGAGGGTGTGCGGGCTGACGGCTGCTGCTACGACGTCCCCGCGCGCGTTGATCAGCAGCGCCTTGCTGCCGGTCGTCGAAATGTCGAGTCCCAGGAAATACTTCATGGTTGCCTCCGTTCTGGGAGGGAGCCGGAACGTTCGCTTTCTACCGGGCAGAAGAAGACGCGCTGCGCCACGCTCATGCGCTCCGGCCCGACAATCTCGAAGTCGCCGCGCAGCCGGATGTCCCCGGCGGAGCTGCCCACCAGCACCTCGATGCGGCCGGGCTCCAGGACGAGCTCGAAGTCGTGAGTGTAGAACGCCAGCTGGTTCACCGGCAGGTGGAAGGTGACGCGCCGGCGTTCGCCGGGTTCGAGCGTCAGGCGCAGATAGCCTTTGAGTTCCTGGACGGGGCGCGGCACGCTGGCGAATTCATCCCGCACGTAGAGCTGTACGACCTCATCGCCGCGCCGGGAGCCGGTGTTGCTCACCGTCAGGCTGATGGCGACTGTGCCGTCTACCGTCGCCTGAGCGGGCGTGAGGCGCAGCTCCTCATACGCGAAGGTGGTGTAACTCAGGCCGTGCCCGAAGGGATAGAGCGGCTTCACGGATTCGTCCGTGTAGTCGCCGTACCAGTTGGAGCGCCCGGCGGAAGGTTTGTGGTTGTAGTGGATGGGAAGCTGGCCGACCGCGCGCGGGAAGGTGAGGGGAAGTTTGCCGCCGGGAGCGATCAGGCCCAACAACGCTTCGGCGATGGCGACGCCGCCTTCCTCGCCGGGAAGCCACGCTTCGAGGATAGCGTTGGCGCGTGCGGCCAGCTCCGTGATGGCGTAGGGGCGCCCGGTGACGAGGACGACGACGACGGGTTTGCCGGTCGCCAGGATAGCCTGCGCCAGGTCGTTCTGCACGCCGGGCAGTTGCAGGGAGGCGCAATCGCGCGTCTCGCCGGTCGTGCAATGGGGCAGCAGGCCGGAGCGATCGCCCAACACCAGCACCACGGCGTCCGCTTGCTCAGCGAGGCGCACCGCTTCCGCAACACCGCTGCGATCCGGGTCCAGATTGTCACACCCGCGCGCGTAGAGCACCTGCGTGGTCGGAGTGAGCAAGGCGCGCAGTCCCTCCAGCACGGTGGGGATGGGCGGCCGTGTGAGCGGATTCACCGGCGCGGTGGGGGCCCCCTCAAACTGGACGGCGGCCAGCTCGCGCTGCGAGGCGTAGGCGTAATCGCCCAGCAGATTCCGTCCGCTGTGGGCATTGGGGCCGATGACTGCCAGCGTCTTCAGGGGGTGTTCGAGCGGCAGCACGCCGTCGTTTTTCAACAGCACCAGGCTTTTTCGAGCGATTTCGCGCGCCAACGCGCGATTTTCCGGCGCGGCGAAGATTTCCGTGACGTGTCCTTCCTCCACGTAGGGAGCGTCGAAGAGGCCGAGCTCGAATTTCAGCTGCAGGTGACGCCGCACGGCTTGTTGGATGGCCTCGAGCTCCAGTTCGCCGGCTTCCAGTGCCTGACGGAGCAGGTCGCCGTAGCAGACGGTGGTGGGGAGCTCCACCTCGATGCCGGCTTGCAGCGCCAGCACGGCGGCGCGGCGCAGGTCGGGCGCCAGCCGATGATAGGTGTGCAGCATGAGGATGGCCTCGTAGTCGGAGACGATCAGCCCCTCGAAGCCCAGCTCCTCGCGCAGCAGCCCGGTGAGGAGCTGGCGTGACGCCGCGACGACTTCGCCATCCAGCTCGGGATAGGAATTCATGAGGGTGGCCAGATGAGCGTCGCGGATGGCGGCCTGGAAGGGGGCGAGGAAGAGATCGTGCAGCTCATACTGTCCCAAATGTACGGGGGCGCAGTTGAGTCCACCCTCCGAGGCGCTGTGCCCGATGAAGTGTTTGCCGGTCGCCAGCACGCCGCCGGTGAGGGCGTTGCCTTGGAGCCCCTGCACGTAGGCCACGCCGAAGTGCGCTACGAGGGTGGGATCCTCGCCGAAGGTTTCCTCGAGGCGGCCCCAACGCGGGTCCCAGGCCAGGTCGAGCACGGGCGCGAGGGCCTGGCGTGCGCCGATGGCGAGCAGCTGGCGGCGGATGGCCGTCGTCATGGCCTCGGCCAGGGCGGGCTCGAAGGTGCTGGCCAGGCCGATGGGCTGGGGGAATTGGGTCCCCTCGCGCACCATGGCGCCGCAACAGGTCTCCTCGTGGAAGATAGCGGGAATGCCCAGGCGCGTTTGTTCGACGAGATAGCGTTGCAGGGCGTTGGTGGCTTTTGCGATCTCTGCCGGGGGCAACGTGGAGTTGCCCCCGGGGCGGGTGATCTGGCCGATTCCCTGATGCAGGTGGCGTTGCATCAGGGCGGGATCCAGGACGCCGTCGGTCTGCAATTCATGCATCCAGCAGGAGCCCAGCTGCGCCAGTTGTTCCTCCAGCGTCATGCGGGCCAGGAGAGCGTCTACGCGGTGGTGGAGTGCTCCAGCCATGAGAGCCACCTAGCGCACGCCGAGCAGCAGGTCAATCGTCAGCTGATCCAGGCGCTCGTAGTGCAGGCCGCGGCCGGCGAGGGCCCTACGGTCAAAGGGCTGGGCTTTGAGAGCGGCAGCTTTTTCGGGCGTGTACGCGCCGCAGAGGGGCGCGAGGGCGCCGTCATCGGCATTGATTTCGGCCAGCAACGCCTGGATTTCTGGATCGGCGTTGAAGCGGGCGGCCTTCTCCTTCAGGATGAGGTAGGTGCGCATACAGCCGCGCGCGAAGTCCTTCACGCCTTCCAGGTCCTCGGTGCGGTAGGCGTGCGCGTCGAAGTGCCGCGAGCCGGCGTAGCCGACGTCCTCCAGGAATTTGACGAGGTAGAAGGCGGCTTTGATGTCGCGGGAGCCGAAGCGCAGGTCCTGGTCGTAGCGCCCCGGATACTGGTCGTTCAGGTCAATGTGGAAGAGTTTGCCTGCTTCCCAGGCCTGCGCCACGCCGTGCAGGAAGTTGAGGCCCGCCATGTGCTCGTGCGCCACTTCGGGGTTGACGCCGACCATTTCCGGGTGATCCAGCGTCTCGATGAAGGCCAGCATGTGCCCGGTGGTGGGGGTGTAGATGTCGCCGCGCGGCTCGTTGGGCTTGGCCTCGAGCGCGAATTTGAGGTCATAGCCCTGGTCGAGGACGTATTCGCAGAAGAAGTTCAGGGCCTCGCGGGTGCGTTTGAGGGCCTCGACGGGGCTTTTGGCGGAATCCGTCTCGACGCCCTCGCGTCCGCCCCAGAAGACGTAGACTTTCGCGCCGAATTCGATGCCCAGGTCAATGGCGCGCAGGGTTTTCTGGATGGCGTAGGCGCGGACGCGGGGGTCGTTGCTGGTAAATGCGCCATCTTTGAAGACCGGGTCATAGAACAGGTTGGTGGTGGCCATCGGCACGACGAGGCCCGTATCGGCCAGCGCCTGGCGGAACTCGCGCTTGATGGCTGCAGCTTCGGCGGGGGTCGCGTCAATGGGGATCAGGTCATTATCGTGGAAGTTGACGCCGTAAGCGCCGACCTCGCCGAGGAGGTACACCAGTTCGGCGGGGGTGCGGGAGGGCCGAACCGGCGCGCCAAAGGGGTCCGCGCCGCGCGAACCCACGGTCCACAGGCCAAAAGTAAACTTGTGTTCGGGTCTTGGGGTATAGTCAGACATGGGAAACTCCTTTATTGAGATAAATGTTGTGATTACTGTGCCAGCTCTACCTTGCCGGCTCCGTGCCGGCGGCAGAATTCAGAGCGTCAGGGTCAGCGCGCAGGGCCCTTTCTGATCCAGCGTGAAAGGGAGCGTCTGCGAGCCGAGGCGCAGCTCATAGTCACCCAGGAAACCAGTGAAGGCGACCTGCCCTTGCGCGTCGGTCGTCATCGTCGTAGGCGGCAGCCACCATTCGCCTTTGATCAACGCCAGCAGCGCCTCGTAGGCGGGTTTGGGCGATTGGTCACGCCGCAATAGCCCGGCGGGGGCGTTCAGCCAGCCGCCATCGGTGAGATCCCACCAGGTGATGGCCTGCACCGCCG
Organism: Chloroflexota bacterium; assembly: GCA_012798275.1. Classification (GTDB taxonomy): domain Bacteria; phylum Chloroflexota; class Anaerolineae; order B4-G1; family SLSP01; genus JAAZNO01. The sequence continues at coordinate 808 of JAAZNO010000673.1, read as the reverse complement.
GATGGGCGAAGAGGGTTTTGTAATGTAAGACGGCTTCTTCTGCCTGGCGTTGCTCTCCTTCGGGGGTGCTGGGCCATTCCTTTGCCTGATAGTCGTTCAAATCCACGATTTCCGGCGGCATGAGCTCGCCGGAGAGGATCGTGGTCTCGGTGAAGGCCAGGGGCAGGTTGAAGCGCTCGAAAGCCGTGAGCACCTTGAGGGTGCGCTCGACGCCCCAATAGCCCTGATGCATGTGTGACTGGATGCCGATCATATCAATGTCAACACCTGCTGCCAGGCAACCTTCTACCAAAATATCGAACGCTGGGGAGACATCGAAATCGTTTAGCAACAGCGTGGCCTGAGGATTGGCGGCGCGCGCGGCCTCGAACATCGCGCGGATGAGGCCGATGCGTCCCAGCTTTTGACACAGGCGGGTGATGCCATTGTCGTAGCGATCGAAGATGGGCATGATCACTGCTTCGTTGACTACATCCCACTGATTAACGAGGCCGGCGAAGATCGAGACCTCACGGCGGATGCGGTCCAGCTGCGCTTGAAGGATCTCGTCGGTGTCCAGTGGCAGCAACCAATCCGGCGCGAGGGTGTGCCAGCACAGGGGATGCCCTTTGACGGTACAGCCGTGCTCATTATACCAATTTGCCAGATTGCGCAAACGTTCCACCTGAGGCCGGCCGCGTTCCGGCTCGAAGCGCGCCCAATAAAACGGCAGGGTGGCCTGATTGAACAGGCGCAGAAAAGCCTCGTTGCGGCGTTCGGCCAGCTCTCGCGCCGGCCCTGTCAATTCGCCGTTGACCAGCGCGAGGGT
>JAAZNO010000672.1 GCA_012798275.1 Chloroflexota bacterium | reverse complement strand
TGGCGCCGCCCATCCTCCGCGAGGTGATCCTCGCTCGCCGCTGTGATGAGCTCCATGAATCGGGGACGGCCCGCGTCGAGATTGCGGAGGAGTTCGTGCAACGCCTGCGCGAACAACTGGCGCAGGTCGGCATTACCCTGGTGGGGGGCGGTATCAGCAACATCAAGGTGCCGCCCGAGATCATAGAGCAGCGCCTTGCGAGCTGGGAAGCCAAATGGCAGCGGGACATTGAGGCCCGCATGGGGGAGGAGGAGGCGGAAATCCTGAAGAAGCTGGATCCGATCTGGATGGAGGCCCAGCTGGACGTCTACACGGAGCTGGCGCGGATTCTCAAACAGGCCAGCGATCTCGATCTGGATCTTGACACCATCGCCCTGCAGCTGGTTGATGCGCTGGGCACGATGCCGATGAAACAGAAGAACGTGCAGGATTTGCCGACGTTCATGTGGATGTTGATGCGTCAGGGTCGGATGCAGGAAGGAGGCGACGGCAATGAAGAAGCATGAGGGCCTTCCCGAAAATGACGAAGTCAAAGGGCAAGTGGGTGGGGCGGCCTCTTGGATACTGGCGTTGCTGGCGCTGCTGGCCCTGGCGGCCGCGTTGCTGGGGCGCGTGCTGACGTCTGGGACTCCCCTCACCGTTGGCTCTTTGCTGTGGGCGGCGCTGGTGGGATGGCTGCCTCTGCTGTTGGCGGTGCTCCTGGCGGTGTGGATCGCGGCGCGCTTTGCACAGCGCTTCTATGATTTGCCAGCGCTGAAAGATGGCTTTCACCTCCTGGGTTACCTCCGGAGGGATCGCCCCGACTTCCCGCCGACGTTTTCTGTGGCCCGACAGGGTAAAGTGCGCCATCACGACGTGCTCATGGAGCGCGTCGGCGGCCCCGGGAAGCTCTTCGTCGCTTCGGATTCGGCGGTGATTTTGCAGCGCAATGGGCGCCTCACGCGCCTGCTGCGTCAGCCGGAGGCCGGCCCGGTGCAGATGTTCCAGCTGGAGCCTTTTGAGAAAGTCTGGGACGTGTTGGATTTGCGCCCGCATCGCTGGGTCTATGACGTGGAAGCGATCACGAAAGACGGCCTCCCCATCACGTATGCGGCTGACGTGCGTTTTCAGATTGACCTGCGGGGCACGCTGGAGGAACAGGAAGCCGCCATCTGGCGGGCCGCGACGTGCACGTGGATTCGTGACGCCTGGCGCACGGAGCCGGATCGTTTGATGACCTGGCCCAAGCGGGTGATCATCAGCGCGACCGAAGGGGCTTTTCGCAACATCCTGGGGCGCTACCTGTTGGATGATCTGCTCGCGGGGCAACGCCGGGCGCAGCTGCGGAAGGACCTGGAACAGGCGCTGAACGAGGCCCTTCCCGGCTTCGGCGTGCGCTTGCTCAGTGTGGAGCTGGGAGATCTCAAGGTGGATGACCGGGTGGTGCGGCAGTGGCGGGAGGTCTGGAAGGCCGAGAAGACGCGCCAGATGCATCTCGCACTCGCCGAGGGCCTGGTTGACCGTGCGCAGGCCGTCGAATTAGCGAAGACGGAAGTCCAGCGTGACATCCTGCAGAAGACCCTGGAGCGCCTCAAGGAGATTCAAAAGGACGACGGCGAGAAGATTCCGGCGCGGCTGGTGCTGTTGAGCTGCATCGAGGTTATTAAGCAGACACAGTTCAGCCTGCAACTCTTCCTGCCGCGGGACATCATCAGCGTGTTTGATGCGGTGCAGACGCAGCTGCGCCTCAGAGAGGGACCTCCTGACGGCTCCACGGGATCCTGATGCAGGGAGCGCCCTCACGCGCTGGCTCTGGGTGGCGTTGCTGTTGCTGGCCGCGGCCTTGCGGCTTTCCGGCGCGGATTGGGACGGCGGCCTTGCGGCGCACCCCGATGAGCGCTACCTCGTGGATGTCGCGCTGGCTACGCCGTTGTGGGGCGATCCGGCCCTCGCGGCGCCGGAATTCCCCTATGGACATTTTCCGCTGTATGTGCTGCGTCTCCTGACGGCTCTCGCTCCTGGCGCCGACCCCCTCTATGCCGGCCGATTGCTTTCGGGGTTGCTGGGGGTGCTCCTCGTCGCGGCGGCGGGCGCGTTGGGACGATGCCTGGCCGGCAGGCGCGGCGGGCTGCTCGCTGCGGCGCTCCTGGCGTGCGCCCCCTTTGCCTTGCAGCAGGCGCGCTTCTTCACCGTGGACGTCCCCGGCGCGGTCTGTGTCTCGCTGGCGTTGCTCCTGGCGCTGCGACGGCGTTTCGGCGGCGCCGGCGCGTTCTGGGGACTGGCGGTTGCCTGCAAGGCCTCGCTGATCTGGGGTGGCGCGCCTCTCCTCGCGGCGATTTTCTGCTTGTCTGGGGCTCCCCCTGCTGGTGAAACGCCTCCGCCGGGGAAGGCTCGCGCTGCGCGCGGGGTCGCCTCCCTGCTGCTGGGGGCCGCGTTGAGCTTTGTCCTGGCTTCGCCGTGGGCGGTGCTGCGTCCCGCGGCGGCCTGGCGGGGACCGTGGATCCAAAGCCTCATGGTCGCCGGGCAGCTTGATTTTCCCTACACCCGGCAATTCGTGGGCACGCTGCCGTTTCTCTATCCGCTGGCGCAGCTGGGCCTGTGGGGGATGGGGCCGGCGGCGACGCTGACGGGGCTGCTGGGGCTGCTGGGGGCCGCGGGGCGCTGGCGACGGCTTTCCCCGCCGGCGCGCCTTCTCTGGGGGGGAACGCTCGTGGGTTTCGTGGCGCTTGCCGGAGGGTATGTCAAGTTCCCCCGCTATTTGTTGCCCCTCTACCCGCTGTGGGGCGCGTGGGCCGCGGCGTTCCTCGTGCGTGGGGGCGAGGGGACGCCGGCAGAGGGCCAGGGGCGGAAGGGGAAAGTCGCGCGACGGATTGCTATCGGCGCGGTAGTCCTTTCAACGGCCCTCTTGGGCGCAGCGCAGCTCTCCCTCTACGTGCGCCCGCATCCGTGGGAGACCGCTTCCCGCTGGCTCTACGCGAACCTGCCCGAAGGGGCGCAGATTGCGGTAGAGCACTGGGATCACCCGCTGCCGATTCCCCTGCCCGAAGGGAGCGCGGAGCGGTTTGTGCAGCGGAGCCTGCCGGTGATGGACGAGGACACGCCGGAGAAGCTCGCGCAGCTGGAAGCGGCGCTGAAAACGAGCGACGTGATCGTGTGGGCCAGCGCGCGGGGATATGGAGCGCTGGCGCGTCAGCCGGAGCGGTATGCGGCGACCCTGGCATGGTACGCGCGCGTGATGACAGAGCGGCAGCTGCTGGCTTTCGGGCGCTGTCCCCGCCTGGGGCCGCTGGCATTGAGCGACGATCCCCTCGCCGACGCGGGGCTGCCGACGCCGCTGACCCTGGCGGAGCGCTGTGGCACACCCCTGGCGTTGCGGCTACCCCATTTAGATGAGAGCTTCCGCGTCTACGACGCCCCGATGGTGTTGCTGGCGCTGCGCGCGCCGTGAGAGCCGCTCATTCCGTGGCGGAACGAAGCTCGAAGCGCAGACGGGTCTCGCCAATCTGGATTTCATCCCCTGAGGTAAGCACGCGGTTGGAACTCACCCGCTCGCCGTTGAGGTAGGTCCCGTTGTGGCTGCCCAAGTCCTCGATGTGCCATTGCCCTTCGCGCCAGACGATCAGCGCGTGATGGGCGGAGGCGAAGGGGTCTTCCAGCGGGAGGGAATTGTCGTCCGCGCGCCCCAGGCCGGTGACCGGCCCCAGGGCGAGGGTGGTTTCCTCCCCGGCTGCCGTCTGCCAGCGCAGCAGCGCCGGAGCCGGCCGCGGGATGGCCAGTTTATCCTCGCGGCGCAGGTCGCGCCACAAAATGTACAGGGCGACGCCCAGGAAGCCGTAGAGCAAGAGCGCCAGCAGGATCCGCAGCGCTAACAGCGTCTCACCCATGGAGCTCCTCACCGCTCATGGCTGCTCCCCCTTCGGTCGTGTGTCGCCCTGCTGGACCGCCGCGGCTGGCGCGGCAGAGCTCCCTTCCACGTAAATCACTTCCAGACCGCCGAGTGAGAGGACATCCCCCGGACGGAGGGCCACTTCCTGGATGGGATAGCCGTTGACAAAGGTTCCCCCGCTGCTGTCCAGATCCTGGAGTACGTAGCGCCCGTAGCGCAATCGCAACCGCGCATGGTAGCGCGACACTCGCCGATCTTCCAGGATCAGGTCGTTGTCGAAAGCGCGCCCAATGCTGATCATGGGCAGGCCGAGGTCGAAAATGCGCTGCCCGCTGATGATGAGGTAGGCATTTTGTGGCGGGGTGAGGGAGTGCTTCACCAGCGCCTGGAGCTTCTCAGGCTCCAGCTCGTGGGTCTCCTCCAGCAGCGGCGCGGTGTTGAGCGCGATGATCTGCACCCCGCGCAGCGGCAGCGTTGCATCCGCGCTCAGCAGCACTTCGGGGAGGCGATTCAGGCGAATATTCATCCGCGTCATCAGGTCGGCAAGCCCCTGGCTCAGGTCGGTCTCGATGGCGGGATGCTCGCGCCGCAGGGCTTCCAGCGTGGCGGGGTGCAGCCGGATGCGATAGCAGCCCGGCGCTTCGATTTGCCCGTCGGAGGTGAGCTGCTCCCCATCCTCGATGGCGGCGACCAACCGTCGTGCGACCTCTTGCGGCAACAACTGCCCGTTGAACAATCGCACGAAAGGTTCTTCCACAATCTGCTCAATCCAGTTTTCCAGCCGCATCAGGCCTTTCATAAGGCAGATTATAAAGCCAAACGATGGAACGCCAACCGGGATAGGGCTATTGCATTTGGCCAACTGTAGCAGAAATGTGGCTTAAAGATCGGGGATAGAAAAAGAAGTAACTGTTCAGTTGCAAAAATGTGTAGATTCCCAAGCCACTGCTGCAGATTAGGAATCAAATTTGCTCACACAGTCAGCTTTTATCCCCTATCCCCTGCCCCTTTCCCCCGCGCTGCGCGGGGGAAAGGGGCACTTTCTTTTTGGGTTTTTGCAGGCGGGCACAGCCTGCCTGCAAAAACCCCCTTATTTTTCTCCCCCTCCCCAGCGGAAATGCTGAGGAAGGGGCAAGGGGAGGGGGCAATCTGAAAGCTATGGATCGCAAAAGTTCATCAATTGTTGTGTTTCCTGGCTATTTGAGCCAGGCCGAACAGTCACAAAAATCCTCTCTAAAAAGTCGTTTGAGCGGGATGGGACAAGTTTCCTGAATGCAATAGCCCCGCCGGAAGCGTTTGTGAGCTTTCCCCGGCGGGGGTATAATTTGTCCCATGGACAGGTGGAAATCGGCGGTTCTTTGCGGCTTTGGAGCGGTGCTGTTGGCCGTTGCCGTCTTAAGCGCATTCCAGCTCTCCGCGCGGCAACAGTATCTGACGCGCGGCTGGGAGACCGAGGCGCCGTCGCCATTCCCGGACACGAGTTATCCACCTCTGTGCGTGAACGCTGCCCTGGAGCAGTATGACCCGCAGCGCCTGGAGTGGGCGCTCGACCTCGCGGCAGAGGGCGGTTTCACCTGGGTGCGGCAGCGGTTCCCGTGGTCGGAGATCGAACCGGAGCCGGGGCGTTTTGAATGGGCCCCCTGGGACGCCATAGTCGCCGGCGCCGTGGAGCGGGGCCTGCAGCTGTTGCCTGTGCTCACTTCCCCGCCGGCATGGGCGGGCATGCCGCCTGATCCTGAGGCTTTCGCGCGTTTTGCCGCCGCCCTGGCGAATCACTACT